>NZ_JADEXF010000609.1 GCF_015207245.1 Nostoc cf. edaphicum LEGE 07299 | reverse complement strand
CTTCTTGGCTGTCCACGCAAATAAGTTCAAAAATCAAATCGGATTACTCTATGAGGACTCCTATTTAATTTTTGAACAAGACTTAGTACCTATCCATCCCTTTTTTCTGTTCTCTATCCCTCATTGCCTATTTCTATAAATTAGACATCTGGTGAAAAATAATGTATAGACATAGTAGCACTACATCTCTACAAGGGTTTTGAAAAAGTCATAATTTATCGGCTCTTAGTATTTTTTTTCCAAGGATTTTTACGAGATATCAGGTATATCCCTAGCAAGGATAGACCAAACACTGACGCAGGTTCGGGTATAGTTTTGATTTTGGCATAAATAGCTGTTGTAGTTGTAGCTTCTTCAAGAGCCTGAATACTTTTCTGGCGACCATCTAGATTAAAACCGATTAACTCAAGGGTATATTTATTACTTCCAAAGGTGAAACTGCGATTACTCAAATTTGCGTCTAAAAATACTAAGTCTGCACTCTTTCCGGGATCTTTTGAGTCGTTAGGTGTATTTACTAAACGCAAGTTGAAGTCAAAAACTTGGCTGGTTCCTACAGGTGGGCTGAAAGATACATTCAGATTTAAAGGTACAAATTCAATGCCTGTATCGGGTACTATCTTTCCATTAAAGTAAGTTAAATCAGCTATTTTGAATACAGAGTTAATGTCCGCAGAAAATGAAGTTCCATTAGAGGTTAGTTGATTTGGAAGTCCTGGCGACGAAGTAGCTTTACCCCAAGTAAATGTGTTACTTCCCACACCTGTATATATGGGATTAGTATCGGTGCTTCCTGGAGTAGGATTTCCCCATATCGGACTAGAGATGCCAGAAAAAGTTAGAGCTTGTGCTTGACCAGAGAAACCAAATCCTGTGGTCGAACTCACAAAAAAACTAGATATAGCAGTAGCCAAAACAAAACTTAGTTTCATAATTCTAGGTTTTAACGTTCATTCTGGAGCTTCTTTCAAGTAGGTATTCAGTCTACCCTAGTAAATTTACGGAAAACACGCCCATGTCTTCTTGTATTTTTTATAAAATATTTATGTGTATTTCAAAATAACTTAATGAATAATTTATATTTATTAAGTTAATATCATGGGTTGTTAAGATATATTTCACTATTTTGTAATTAGTAAAACGGTAAACCTCTTGCATAAACTTCCCTAACAGGCTAAATCCAGCAGAAGTGCAGACTTTGATGTAAGTCAAAGGCGGAGTAGGGTTCTTTTTTTGATTTATACAAGAAGTCTAGTAATTACGTAGGCGTAGCCCGTCATAAACATCGCTACCTTACTTGACTTCCAAATAAATTGTCAAGCTGATATGAAGTTACACTTTTTTGACATTCTCCGCACTATGGAGAGCAATGGGATTCATAATTTTGACAAAATCTCTGGTAACAACTGGCTAGGAATTTTAGACAAAGCCAGGTTTTGTCCCTGTATCCCTAACTCATTATGAAAAGCACGAATAGTTTTCACCACATAAGCAAAGGTTGTTTGATAAGCCTCTGGTTGTTTACTTAATCCGTTTAAGGCTTGCAAATGGTTATCTAATGCTACTTCTAAGTGTTGAGAGCGTGTTGCTTTGTCGCCATTAAAAGACTTATCTATTACTAGTTGATAATGTGCTAGTCCCAGGTTATTGTGAGAGGCAAGCAAATCAAAACTTAAAGAAGTACCGCTAAGTGAGTGAGCCAAAGCTATAGCTTCTTCGTAAGCGCTGATACATAGTTGCAGATACTTTTGCCGTGCCTCTTTAGTAGTCTCAGATAGGTTTGCTAGATGCCAGTAGGCAGTACCCAGATTATTTTGTGTAGCGGCGCAGGCACTGGGAACATTAGCTGGAGTGCGATACTTGAGAGCTTCGCTATAAACATCTATGGCTCGCTGGAGGTTTTGAGCAGGTTGTTCGTATTGTGCCAGATTCCAAAACGCAGTACCGATATTGTTTTGAATCATCCCATACTTGAGCGGTTCCTCTTCAGGGTTGTAGTGTGCAAGTGCTTCATTGTAAGCTGCGATCGCTTTCTTTAAATGCACAATCGGTTGGTTGTATTGCCCAAGATGCCAGTAAGCAGTACCCAAATTATTTTGGCAAGCCGCATACTTTAATGAATCCATTTCAGCTGTACGGTAACTGAGTGCTTCACTGTAAGCGAAAATTGCTTGCTGCCAATTTTCCGATGGGTGAGAGAAACGAGCTAAATCACCATAGGCTGTCCCCAAATTATTTTGTACACGAGCGTAAGTTTCCGAATGTGTTTGGGGCGAAATTATCTTTAACGCCAACTGATAAAATTCTATTGCCTGCTCTATATAAGTCTGTCCCTCTTCAGAATTGGGTGGTGTGCGGTATAGCATCCAGTAGAGTGTACCCAAATCATTCAAGATATCTGGGAGTTGCGGTGAGCTTTCGTCATAGCTAATTGCCTCCTGATAGGCAATAATTGCCACCATCAGGTTTTCTAAAGTCGCCTCTCCTTGCTCAATGCGAAGACGGTATAAAGTACCCAAGCGATGATAAGCCTCTGCCAGTATCTCCTCTGAAACAAGATTTTCGTGTAATTCTTCAATCTCTAATAAAATCTGCTGTGGTTGTAAGGAATCCTCTGTATTTTGAGCAATATTTGTATTAATTGTTGCTATTACTAGCTCCGTTAACTCACTGCTAATATAAGATAAAGACGACAGCGATTGATTATTACTTCCACTACCAGACCGATTTGTAGATTCCTGTTGTTGTGGCGTAGCCTTCAATAAATCCGCTGTTGATGGCGAAACTTCCTCAGTTTTGTGTACGCGATTCTCTTGTATGTCTACTGGAAAATCAGAATTATTCTCAAACTTGAACTCAGTGGCTGCGGTTCTGAGTTCTGCTTGGTTAACTGATTCATCTAGAATCGACTGCTCAATATTCCCTAAATCCAAGGTTCCTGAACGTGAAAAACGTTCTGGATAGGCCAAATTCTGAGTTGCTGGTGTGGGTTCTCCGGCAAACACAAATACGCCGGTACGACAACGCCAAAACTGTGGTGCTGATTGCTTGATAGCCGACAACCAAGGACGTGGTATCCACAAAAGCAAATTAGATTCTAGAAATCGGCTGGATTCTTGTGTAGAGAAATATTGTTCGCTTAAGCGGAGATAGTGCAAAAATAAACGCTGTGTTGCAACTGGTTGCTTAGTGAGATGCTCCACGCCGACAATCTGAAATGCTGGTACTGGAAAAGGTCTTCCAGGCGTGTCTTTTGATGCCCCAACAATTGGCGGTGGATAATTAGTCAACCATTGATTAATCTGGATTATGGGGTTCGGATCGTTTAAATCCAAACGCAACGTGACTAATCGCGGATAAGCTGGAGTGCTATTTTCCTGAGCATTTGATGATTGATATAGCACCTGTCCAACAGGATAAGCCAATGTAGAATGCAAACGGGCTGCCACCTGATTTCTTAAGTATAAATCATCACATATTGCCAAAAGAATTTGTCGTCGTAAGCCAAGACTTAAGGCAAGTTTCAGGCGGTGGTATACTTGCCGATTCCAAGTAGAATTATTGTTGGGTGCAGTATCATTCACGCTCATAGCGGCTAAAGAGCCAAAACATAGTACATATCACCTTTCTGGGTGCATTCAAGTGGGCTAATGTCATAATAAAAATGATTTTTAATAAGTAGATGTTGTGCTGCTCAGGATATATTGAGCCTTCAATTATAGTAGGAACAATAAAGT
>NZ_JADEXF010000608.1 GCF_015207245.1 Nostoc cf. edaphicum LEGE 07299 | reverse complement strand
GATGTAAACAAGGCAGATTGTAGTGTTCCCGGACTAAGTAAAGGTGATACGGTTTGTCTTTGTTGAATGGCACTACTTAATGAAGGGGTCAAAGGCGGCTCATCAGCAACCGGAATCTGTTCCTCTTGCCTTTCTTGTGATGAAACCAACAATCGATTTAGCAACCAACGAGCCGCTAGCAGTTCTCGCCGCTGTCCAGCTAGAATTGCTCGATCTAGTATTGGTAGTCCGGGAACTTGTAATTGTGCTGTTACTGCGGCTAGTGTAGCATCAATGTTATCGATTCCTGACAAACGTAAATTATTTCGCAGTTTAAAGAAGGGGAGTGAGGAGTTAGGAGTTAGGAGTGAGGAGTTAGGAGTTATTATTGCTTCTGTGTCCTGCAACCAGTAAGAACCACCATCTGCAACTTCTTGTATGGCAGCGACTAACTCAGTAAGTGGTGTACCTTTGGGGCAGTAGCCATTTACACCAATAGATTTCGCTGCTAAGAGCAGTCCTTGTTCTTGAATAGAACTGAGGAGCAGGATTGGTAGATTGGGATATAAGGCTCTGAGTTGCCGACAGAATTGTAAACCTAGCTGTTGACTGGTGGTAGAGCGGCCATTGCCGAATTCTAAAACTACCAAATTTACTTGGTTAGGGTCTTTTTCGGCAGCTTCTGCTAAAATCTGCAAGGCAATGGTATTAGTTTCTACAACTGCGATCGCTTCTAGGTTAGGAATCGCTTCTAAAGCTACCCGTAATCCCAGACGAAAAATCGGGTCTTGGTCGATTAACAATAATTTTAAAGGGCGATCGCTCATAGTCCACTCAATTAGATCAGCACTGTTTTTTACCAATCAGAAAAAAACTTTGATACAAAACTTTGTCTTCCCCATTGTCACCTGTTTTCGCAAACTGATAAATCGATCATAATTGCCTTATGCAGCCTTCACTGTGTGATTAAATGAACCTGAGTATTCGGCACTGGTTGGCAGAACGCCATATCGCAATCAATCAAATCAGAGGGTTTTCTGGGGGGCAATTGGCAGGTATTGCCTACCGTATTGTTCAGGATATGGAACTCAAAAGCCTCATGCCTTTTAATATTTGTACCTTGGTAGAGGTTTTAGAACTGCCCTTAAGTATTGTTTGGGAAGAAATCAGTGTCATTTCCCTGTTGACAGAAAAACTGTTGCGTAGCCTCAGCCAAAAAAAACCGTTAAAACGTAATGAAGGCACATGGCTAGCGTTTCAAATTGCCTATCTCCAAGCTTTGCAAGCAATTCTAGAGCAGGAAGCAAGCTTACAAAAACCGTGGTTAGACCGGGCAATTATACCCATACAAGCACACATACTGAAAGAGGACGTTGGTAAACTCATCCTCGAAGATTCGCAACTACAAGGATTGCTGAAAACTCTCACCCCAGGTAAATTGACTGATACTCAAGCTGAACAAGCGCTGTCTTCGGTTGCAGATTCATTGTTAGTGCAACAAATAAATAACGCTGCTATAGCTTGGTTAGTTGCCAATGGTGCAGAGGAAGCGGAAGCAAAACTTCTAACACAGCGTTTAGTCAACTCACTTCCTGGTGACATATTGGTAGTCGTCACCGAGAATGCTGCACCTTTAGCCCAATTGCAAAAATTTTTCCGTTTGGGGATTTCATTATCTCCCAGTTTCATCACCCCAGAAGTTGGTTCTACAGTCAGTGAAAAAATTGATTTGCACCGAGAACATTACCGTGCAAGTTTGATTAAAAACCTCAGTATCCCTTTGCTGATGGAATCCTTTGCTCTTAAGGATATCTATGTGCCACAAAAAGGCTTACCAATAGAAGAAAATATTTCTGAGCAAGATAAAAAAGCTGTTAAACCAGTTGACTTAAAAACATGGGCACAGCAACAGCTAACTGATTTAGAAACGATCGCTGTCATTGAGTCAGAACCTGGTTATGGAAAAACTAGTTTTTGCCAACTTTGGGCAGCAGAGGTAGCACAGGAATTGTACCCTACTTGGATGCCGATAGTAATTAGGTTACGAGATGTAAAATACGGCAAAACTTTAATCGAAACTCTAAATTCTGCCTTTGGTCTTAATCTTTCAACTTGGTTAGAGCAAGAAAATCTCCCTTGTCTGTTGCTGCTGGATGGTTTAGATGAATTGCCCCATTCTGCTCAGGGTATCAGGGCACAAGCAATTTTTATTCAGCAATTACTGAACTTTCAATCTCAGCACCGCCACAAAATTGTGTTGACAAGTCACTCAACAACGTTACCAGAAATCGCCTCGGAACTACCGCTATTGTTGAGGCGAATTATTATTCAGCCATTGGATGGGGACGAACTCAAACAATGGTTTCAGCAATGGGCAAAAGTGCAATCTTTACCCATTGCTCAAAATTTCTTTACATTGTTAAAACAGGCAGGATTATTTACCAGCCAATCAAAGTTAAAAGAATTATCTGTCCTTATCCGTCAACCCCTAATGCTGCATTTGTTGGGCATCTTGCACCGCGAGGGATTGCTAGATGATGAACTATTGCAGTTAGCTGCTAATACCCAAAAGTCTTTTCTGTTATGGGAAATTCATCATCGTTTGAGTCGATGGTTGTTGGGTTATCCGCTAATTGGTGGGATCAAGACGATGTTACTGCGTTCAGGATCGGCTCATATTCACCGGACTACAGAAGCGATCGCTAATTTACTCGCCGATCGTCATCCCCAAGATTTACTTGAGCAGATGCAAGCGATCGCTCTCAAAATTTTACACTCGCAACGTCATCAAATTAATCTAACTGGTGAATTAAATACTTTACCAGCGTTTTATTTTAAAATTTGGGATGTAGAAAGCTCAGGCGAAAGCGCAGCAAAAAGTAGTTTAATTGAGTTTTCGCATCTCAAGTTAGGAGAATTTCTTTGTGCAGATGCTATAGCTGCCCAACTTAAATTGCTGACTCAGTACCAAGATGAGGTTTATGGCACGCCCACTTTTGTACTTGATCCCAGTAGCGTGGCCCAGAATACTTATAATTTACTAGGTTACGGGATACTTAGCCAAGAAATTGAAGAACTAGCGATCGCCAGTTTACGCCGCCAGCAAAAGCACAAATTTTCGTTTGAAGTTTTATTTCAACGTCTTCTATCTTTCTGGCGTGCTTACTGTCAAGGACGTTGGTTAAATGAGGGGATAGCCCACAACGCTTTGACTAATTTTCATACATTGCAAAACCCTGTGAATGTTGAACAGGTGAATGCTGCGGTAGGAATGAATGTGTTTTTATTGCTTTGCGCTTGCTACCGAGAAACAAAAGTTCCTTTTTGGCCTTGTGGGAATCCAGTCAATTTAACAGAATTCAACCCAGAAGTGCTGAGTGTGCTAATTGCTAGGACAACAGTTTTGCATAAAAGTGCCTTCGCAACCCGAATCAAGTCTCTGTCTGGACTCAATTTATCGGGAGCCTCTTTATCGCAAGTGATGTTAACTGGGGCAAACCTTGAGCAAACAAACTTATCTAATGCGGAGTTAACAGGGGCGAATTTGGCTGGAGCAAATTTGCAACAAGCGAACCTCACAGGCGCGAACTTACAAAACGCAAACCTTGCAGGCGCAAACCTGCAACAGGCAAATCTCACAGGCGCAAACCTGCAACAGGCAAACCTGATGGGGACAAATCTTAATTCTGCCGATCTCACCAACGCCTGCTTATTTGACACCATCCTTGCTGCCACTGACAGAAAATTAGCCGCTGATAATGG
>NZ_JADEXF010000607.1 GCF_015207245.1 Nostoc cf. edaphicum LEGE 07299 | reverse complement strand
CTACCGCACACATTCCACCAGCTACCAAAGACTTCATGATTGCAGCCAAAAACAGCAATTCACTTTTTTTGGAATTTGTCGGTAAATCCGCACGGATAGAATCTTTGGGTAATGTTCCCGCAAAAGGGGGATTATCAAACATCACTTTATAGCGACGGCGCAAATCATCTTCTGTCAGCCCCCCCATATCTGACAACACATTTGCTACTTTCAGCTTGGCATTGCGAATTCCATGCAGCACCAAGTTCATCATCGAAATTCGCATCATCTGGCGGGAGACATCAAAGCCATAAATCGACTCTTCCAACAGTTTCCAGTCAGGTAATCTATCCCCATTTCCTTTGCGATAAGTCTGGAGATTGGGGATTTGCTGTTTTGCTTGAGCCAAAGTCAGTCCCCGTTTTTCCAGCCAATCCTCACCGTAAATCGGTACTTCTATGGGATTTTCGCTGTATTTAGCCAAAATATACTCAATACTATCAATCAAAAATCCTGCTGTTCCACAAGCCAAATCACAGATAGTATCCCCCAAATCAGGGTCAACCATCTCCACCATAAACGCCCGTATCTGTCGGGGAGTACGGAATTGACCATTAAGCGCAGATTGACCTAAATGGGTTAACAGGTACTCAAAAATATCACCTTTGACATCCTGACCCATTTTGAGGAAATCCAAGGTATCCAGTTCATCAACTACCAACTTGAGAACATTCGGGTCATTAATTTCTAAAACCGCATCCCGGAAATACTCTGCCACTTTTGGCTCATCTTTCAGCAAAGAATTCGCCATGTAGGGGAAAACTTCATCCCGCAGAAAGTCGCGCAGTTCAGTACCACTCTTGAAACGCCATTTCGACCAGCGATAACGTTCTGCTTGCTGGGGAAATAGTAATTTAGCATTACCATTATTACTTATGAGGCGATCGCGTAACTCCCGATTTGCTTCCTCTTCATCCAACAGCTTCAGGTATATCAGGTAAGAAATCTGCTCAATGTAGGTGACAGGATTTGTTACCCCTCCAGCCCATAAAGTATCAGTAATATGCTTGAGTTTGCGACGAATTTCTGAATCCATATTTTTCTCTTAACCCTCTGTACCTGTAGCATCCACCGCGAACACAGAGCGGTTTAATTCATCAAAAATATCCCGCAATCCCTGCTCACCAAACAGTTCTATACCTAAACCAGCAGCATTGAGAACTGAGAGGGGTGGCAAGAATAAATCATCTATGGTTAGCTGACCTTTGGCAATACCCCGATTCTTCAACAAAGAAAGATACTGAGCTTGGGCTGGTGCAAAAGAGTGAGAAACCAACCAAGCTCTAAAGTTTTCTTCCAGTAATTCTTCGTGACTTTTAATTTTTAATGTTCCCAATGCAGCCCGAATAAAATCAATCAGGCTATTATTATAATTTCGGTAAGCTCGCCGCAGGTTTTCTTCATTAAAGTAGTATCGGGGTGTATTCAAACGCCGCACCAGTTCCGTTTCTTCTGTTTCCGTCAACAATTCTCCATCCCGGATTTTCTGGAGTATTGGATCATTAGTTACAGCAGATTGAATAGTTTGCTCCCAGTTAGTGAGATAATCCCGCTTATCAACCCGTTCCCCTTCTGTACCTACTTCTACATAACTGACATATTGCTGCCATCTATCCCTCAGCCCTAATTCAATTAATTCTGACCGAGGACGGGATTGTTGCTGGTTGCTTCTAGTTGATACATGACCTCGACCAGTGTCGGCATAAATATCAGTATCGCTATCATTAAAATATTCGTGATTTCTGAAAAAATCATAAATAACAAACTTGCGTTTATCAATATGTGGCGCAGTCCTTGTCCCTCGTCCACGAATTTGCTGATAAAGAATTGGACTCCGCACTGTACGACACATAACTAAGTGCAAAACTTCCCGGCAATCAAAGCCAGTATTGAGCATATCAACACTGACTGCAACTTGTGGGGAATCCTCATATTTGAACTGACGAATTAAATCATCGGCATTAGCAACATCACTTGTAATTACTTCAGCGTAACGCCCCTTACATTCTGGATGTAACTCGTTCAAATATCTGGTTAACCTTGCCGCATGATTTTTTGTCAAAGCAAATACTATTGACTTACCAGGTCCAATCTTTTGTCCTGGTGCTAATTCTTGATAATTCTCCCAAGCCAGTCTGTCAAATTCCTGCATCATTAGGCGGTTACTCGCCTCATTAGTCCACTTGCGTTCAAAGGCTGCTGGGTCATAATAAACCTCATCAACTTCAGCACCTTCAGCAATAATTTCAGTGATGCCAGTAGCGAATCGATAGGGAACAAGATACTTTTGCTCAAATGCTGTTTGAATAGAGTAATTAAAATCTGGCTGCTCATTTCGGCAGTTGTAGAAATCGAAAGTATTGCGTTCAATGTAAGCTGCTGGTGTAGCAGTTAAACCAATATGAAACGCATCAAAATGAGTAAGTGCTGTCTGCCAAACACCATAAATCGAACGGTGACATTCATCAGCCACAACAACATCAAAATAGCCGCTAGTAAACTCCCGATAACGGCTAATCATTGTTTGGAGTAGGCAAACTGTAATTTGCTGCTCTTGCCGGATCACACTCGGTTTAAGCCAGTAGCTATTACGCTGCAAAACATCTTGAATTGCTTCTAATGCCTGTTTTGCTAATTGTTCTCTATCCACTAAAAACAGGATTTTTTCTGCATATCCCGATTGAATTAAGCGTTTTAATTGCAAGCAAATTAAATCAGTTTTACCTGTCCCAGTTGGCAATTCAAGTAAAAATCGCCGTTTGCCCAATTCAACCGCATGGTCAATAGCTTGCATCGTTTCCCTTTGATAGGGACGGACTAAGCGAATTTCTCCCTGTCGAGTGTAATACTCAGGAATTTCAATAGTAGCTAGAGGTTGACGGGTTGAGCGCATTTCAAGCAATCGCTCTAAGTCTCGCCGTGAGAAAAAAGAATTAACAATCCGGGCATCATCATTCTGATAATCCCAAAAATAAATTAGTTCGCCATTACTGAGAAAAATAAACGGTGCTTCCAACTTCCGAGCATAGGGGAGTGCTTGATTTTTAGCAACATAAGGCTCAATCGCACGCTTCTTAGCTTCAATCACAGCCAAGGGACGACCTCTTTGGTCAAGTAGTAGATAATCGGCTCTTCCTCTCCTACCATCTGCCATTTGAGCCGAAATTTCAGTCATTACCTGAGATTTATCAGCCGGGTTCCATCCTGCTTGGCGGAGAAGGTCATCAATATTAATACGTGCGTCTGTCTCTTTGCTAAAGTCGCTCATCAAATCACTCCTGTCTTACCAAAGTTAGCACGAAGCCCTCAGCGTCAGTGCTTTTTCCGCTTTATCCCAGAAGTTTTAACTTTTTCCCAACTTCAGCGCCAACTTTTGATAAATTTCGTCCAACCACACGGGGATTACAGGCTTACCTGCATCCAAAGATGCGATCGCCTTTTTTCTGTCAAACTCCACAAGCTCAAGCGATCGCTCCTGCGCTTGTAACAACAACATAAACCGCTTACCTTTGCCTGAAGTAAATAACTCCGGCTCTTGGTCTTTCAGCTTTTTCAACGTGGTGCTGGCTATGTCAAAACTTAACCCCACAGATAGCCAATATGACATTGCAGCCAGTTCCAGCAAATTAGACTTTGAGTAATAAATACTACGTCCTGTTCCAGTATCACTAATGACAGGAACGATCACCCCCCTCTCTCGCCAATAC
>NZ_JADEXF010000606.1 GCF_015207245.1 Nostoc cf. edaphicum LEGE 07299 | reverse complement strand
CAGACTTCTAATCGTGCTGCGGAAGACCGAGAGTCTAATTCCTGTTTGGCAACTCGTAGAAGTTGTTGTTCATCAATTCCTACTCCAGAATCTTGACCAGAATTTTTTAATTGAGTGCGGAATAATTCATTTTCTGCTACTAATGCTGCCCGACTTTTCAACAGAAAAGCAGTTTCTTGTGGCAAGTTACCGCGCAAATATAACGCTTCAGATCCATTGGCAGTACTTGCATTCATCAATCGGCGATAAATCTGGTTTTCTTTCATTAATGCAAGGCGAATTTTATTCAAAGAATTTAATTCGGCAACAGAAGCTATGGAATCAAAAGTTAGCAGTAAATCTCCTGGCTTCACTTCTTGTCCATCTTTTACATTAACTGTTTTCACCACTCCACTTACAGGAGCCTGAACTTCTTTGACTGTTCCTTGGGGTTTTAATTGCCCGGTTGCTGGCACTACTTGCTCAATTTTTGCAAAATAAGCCCAAGCAATTCCAAAGCAGGCTAGCCCCACTAGTGTAATCATGATTGTACGCGACCAAATTGGAGATTGGCGCAAAACAATAGATTGCTCAAATTCCTGATTGTTTAAGTTAGTAAAAGACTCTTGAGCAGCTTTCTGTTGTTTTGTCAGTACCTGTGAATCGTGCTTCACTCCATTTTTGTGATTGCCATTTTTGTGATTGCCGTTGAGGTGATTCCCATTAAGTTGAGTCATAACGATTTTGGGTTTTGGATTTTGAATTTTTTGTAGGGTGGGCAATGTTTCCCGATGCCAAAAACCTTTGCCCTCAAGAATGACTAATTACAAGTTTACATCTTGTTGCTGATACAGGTAATAATAATGACCCTTAGTAGCCATTAATTCTTGATGGCTACCTTGTTCTATAACCCTGCTGTTATCCATCACAACAATCATATCTGCATTACTGACGGTGTTCAGTCGGTGGGTAATAAAAAATACTGTATCACCCTTGAATGCTTTGGCTAAATTGAGACATATTTGCCGTTCTGTGGGATAATCTAATGCACTAGTTGCTTCATCTAAAACTAATAATTTTGGTCGTTGTAACACAGAACGAGCGATCGCAATTCTTTGTCGTTGTCCACCTGAAAGTGCAGAACCCCGTTCTCCCACTCGCGTGTTGTAACCGTTTGGTAAGTTCATGATAAACTCGTGGGCGCACGCAACCTGAGCCGCTTCGATAATTTCTTCGGTTGTGGCATCGGGATTGGTTAGGGCAATATTTTCCTGAACGCTACCGTCAAACAATAATGTCTCTTGGGGAACTACACCAATTTGTCGTCGCAACGAATAAAGTTCCACTTTGGCGATATCATAACCATCAATCAAAATTCTGCCAGACTCCGTTTCGTAAAGTCTCAGCAGTAATTTCATCATCGTACTTTTACCAGACCCACTTTGCCCGACAATGCCGATAAATTTACCTGGCGCAAATTCCAGGTTGACATTAGACAGTTGTAGCGGGCCACTTGTGCCAAATCGGAAGGAAACATTTTCATATTTCACTGCTCCCTTGATTGAAGGTAAAGGTATATTGTAGCGGTCTGTTTCTCCTTCTTGTGGGGTATCGACAATATCGCTTAAACGCTCCAGAGATAAGGCAGTTTCTTGGAAGCTTTGCCAGAGTTGAGCTAAACGTAATATTGGGCTGGTGACATAACCCGATATAATCCTAAAGGCAATTAATTCGCCTAAAGTTAATTCTTGTTGCAGTACTAAATAAGCTCCTACCCACAAAACTAGTAAGCTGCTGAGTTTGTTGAGAAAGTTGCTGGTAGAGTTAGCGAGGGTAGAAGTCACTACTGTTTTAAAACCAGCGGCGACAAATCGGGCGTAACGCTCTTGCCAGGAAAAGCGCGATCGCAATTCGATATTTTGCGCTTTTACTGTTTGAATTCCTGACATCACCTCCACTAAATAAGATTGAGTTTCGGCGTTGCGTTCGGCTTTACCACGTAACTGTCTACTAATGGTTGGAGAAGCAACTAAGGTGATAATCACAAATATTGGAATTGTGCTTAAGCCTACTAAGGTGAGTTGCCAACTGTAAATTAGCATCACACCGATATAAACCAGCGAAAACAAAGCATCTAATCCGACTGTTAAAGCAGTACCAGTCAAGAATTGGCGGATATTTTCTAGTTCGTTAATGCGAGTGGAAAGTTCACCTACCGGTCGGCGTTCAAAATAGCGCAGCGGTAGACGTAGTAAGTGGTCAATGATTTGCGACCCTAAACCCATATCGATCCGGTTAGTGGTATCGACAAATAAGTAGGTTCGTAAGGTAGTCAACACTGCTTCAAATAGCCCGACTACTAATAGCAAAATCCCCAAAATATGTAATGTGCCAATACTATTTTGAGTGATAACTTTGTCGATAATTAACTGAACGACTAGCGGATTTGCCAACGCTGCCAACTGCACGAAAAAGGAAGCGATAAAGACCTCTATTAGGACTCGACGGTGCTTTGACAAATAGGGCAGAAACCACCGTAAACTAAAGCGTTCTTGGGGTGTTTGGTTGGTAGCAGTCAGCAGTAATACCCTAACTTTGGGCGGAAAGTCAGTTGGATCGACATCTAATTGTTCAACCAATTGAGCGGGTTTGCAGCGCACAATTCCTTTGGATGGAACACCTACAACCACGTTATTGGCATCTACTTCATATAAAACGGCAAAATTATCACCGTAGCGAATCAGCGCTGGTGTCGGAATGCGCGACACTGAAGCGACTGGTAACTCTATCAACTGCGCCTTTAGTCCAATTAACTCTGCTAGGTAAGCAGTAACTTGAAACGATATAGTCCCCTGACGTTTGACTTGCTCAGTTAAGATGCGGCGAACCACCTCTCGACGAAACGGCATTTCTAGATGCTTCGCGATCATTTGGAAGCAGGCGAAGGCTGAATTTAGTTCTCCTTTACCGCCAAAAAATGGGTATTTTTGTTTTGACGAATTCTTTGAATTTTGGGGGGCTGTCTGTGGAACTATTTCGTCTGATGCGTAGGGAATAATATCTAGGTCGTCAGCGCTATCTCTATCTACTCTGGTTTCAGTTACTGCAAGTTCTATCTCATGACTATCTTCTAAGATCAAATCTGACGGATGTATGCCAAGCAAGCGTGCGGGGTTTTGACCGATAACCTGAATCTTGTCTCTGTCATCTTCTGGTTCTAGGCGATCGCCAGGTGAGAAATTTGTGACTGTACCACCGGCACTCACAAACCAAACGCTTTTACTATCCAGTTGGTTGAAGGGAGTTTTTCCAGAAGGGAGATAATGTATTTTCGCCTGGGGTAAGGCTTTTTCTGCCAGTTCTCTAAGATTTAAGGTAGCGATCGCTTGCTTTTGCCAGTAGGAAGCGAGAATATCGAAAACTTCTACCAAATAACTGCGGTTCTTCCGAGCTTCGGCAAAAGCTGGGTATGAAGCCAGAAAGCTAAAATATGCTGTTGCACTCAAGGTTAAACATACTACTTCGGTGGAAGCGATCGCTGTTTCACAGGCGACATCGCGCAACAAACCAATTTCGCCGATAATTTCCCCTGGTTGCAATAATTTTAGGGTGATTGGCATTTGCGTCTGGGGGTCGTATCCCAACAGGCGCACTTGTCCCTCATAAATGATGGTGATACGTTCCGGGAGACTTTCTTTACCAATGATTTTCTGACCTATGCGATAGCGCCAAGCTTGCAGTTGTTCCGATAGATTAGCGATCGCTCCATC
>NZ_JADEXF010000605.1 GCF_015207245.1 Nostoc cf. edaphicum LEGE 07299 | reverse complement strand
CTACATTACCGCGTTTTACCCGAGTCATAACTTATTTCCTAAAATACTTACAAATATGGGAGCATCAAGCGCACGTTAAGTTCGTCGCGTTCGTGTACAAGCGCACTCTTGCGCATACCACGTTTTTTGTCAGAAGATTTGTGTTCTAAAAGGTGGCTTTTGAACGCTTTGCGACGGACAATTTTACCGCTACCGGTGGCACGGAATCGTTTTGCCGCGGCTTTACGAGTCTTTAGTTTAGGCATGGTCTAGCTTTGATTCGACACGATCCATTATTATATACTATTAAAATTGCTATAACTGCAATTAAATAAAGGATTTAGCCAACCGCGATCGCTGTAGATAAACTTAGCTTCACTTATGGATGAGGTCAATATAGTTGAATATGACCCACGTTGGGCGACTTTGTTTACAGAAGAAGCCGAGCGGATTTGGCAGGCACTAGGCAATGACTTAGTTGTAGAAATTGAACATATTGGTAGTACCGCAGTACCGGGAATGGCAGCCAAACCAGTTATTGACATCATGGTGGGAGTGCGTTCCTTAGTAGATGCGAAATCTGCTATTTTGGCTTTAGAATCTTTAGGATACGTTTATTGGCATGAAGACCCGCGTCCTGGACGGATGTTTTTTGTTAAAGGAATGCCACCATACGGAAAGCAACGTACTCATCATATTCACATAGTCGAGATTGACAGCGAATTTTGGGAGCGCAAGTTATTTTGCGATTATCTGAGAAAGCATCCTGAAGAAGCGAGACGCTACGAAGTTCTAAAACGCGACTTGGCTACAAGTTTTCGGAGCGATCGCGAAGCTTATACCAATGGTAAAAATGACTATATCCGTGCTGTGATGGTCAAAGCACGGTGTGAACAGATGTGAAAAAGCCAAAGCCATTGATTATTTAATTTTTCTTAATGGTGGTGACTTTGGGATCTAAAACAATTTGCGAACCAGATTTATTGACATGGTAAGTCCAAAATTGGCCTTTAACCTTGACAATTACTTCCCAGCCCTCAATAGGGTCGAATAGCTGGATGCAAACTTCACCAAAGCCAAATACGCAGGAATTTCCAAAGGTTTTTGGTGTAGCTTGAGTAATTTTTAAATCAGCAATTGCTACCCCAGAACGGTTTGAAGCATCGGTCAAAATTGCATAAGCGATCGTTTTCGGCAATATGTGTAAAGCGCTTATCTTGGGATCTAAAACGATTTGTGTTCCAGATTTATTTACATGGTAAGTCCACGAATCTTGCCGAACTCTGACAACTACTTCCCAGCCCTCAATGGGGTTGTATTCCCTGGTACAAATTTCTCCAAACTTGAATATACAGGGATTACTAAAGGTTTTCGATATAACCTGGATAACCCGTAATTCCCCTACAGGTACGCCGGAACGCTTGGACGCATCCCGTAAAATTTTATTGGCGATTGCCCTCGGCAAATTGCTTGATGTCGCCTGAAGTGTTTCGGCCAATGGAGTCGTGTCTAAGCGAGAAACAGCCCCAGCAGAATTGTTTTCGGTAAGCCCAAATCCCCACGATAGGAAGGTTGTCAACGCTAGGGTCAATACACATCCTTTCATAAGTTTCATGATTCCTTGCAATATGTAATAAATACCTTCAACTCTTATC
Source organism: Nostoc cf. edaphicum LEGE 07299 (assembly GCF_015207245.1). Taxonomy (GTDB): domain Bacteria; phylum Cyanobacteriota; class Cyanobacteriia; order Cyanobacteriales; family Nostocaceae; genus Nostoc; species Nostoc edaphicum_B. The sequence continues at coordinate 2,119 of NZ_JADEXF010000605.1, read as the reverse complement.
CAGACTCAAAATTAACGTGTAGACTGCGAACCGCTTAAAACTGAACTTAATATAGAACCCCTCTCCAAAATCCTCCCCGTACATCGGGAGAGGCTTAAGAAGCTCCATTTTTGGTGCAGTGCAAAGAAGTACGATTTTTACCCGTTTTGAGTATAAATATTTCTTTTTTATTTATATATTCCTAGCCACTAATTATACAGCATTAAGCATATTCTTAACTTGAGCCATTTTTTTTGCCGCGCGATACTCCTGCGGAGTCGTTGCACGATCGCTGAACCTGAAACCTCTGTGGAACAGTATTTCTACTTTTGGAACTTCATCAATAATAGACCTCTTGCAAAAATCGTTGAATTACCCCTCCCCAACCCTCCCCTTGTGAAGGGGAGGGAGCAAAATTTCAAGTTTCTCCCCTTTATAAGGGGGGATTAAGGGGGGTAGATTCGACTTATGCAAGAGGTCTATTGAACTTTGGCAGTTTGGAGCATTGTTAATTACTCACAACTTCCATCAGATTTACGATTGGATTCCGAGTATTATCAGCCTGAGTATCTATTTCAGGAGAAGAAAATCTCAAATCTTCATCCAAGATACTTACAAAATTTAGCAATTTTTAGATATGCGACTATTCCGAGAAAAAGAATGGTTATTTAGCCTACTGGTAATATCTCTCTTTCTATGGCTGATATTTTTGGGAAACTCCCCCTTGCGAGATTGGGATGAAGGTACTGTTGCACAGGTTGCCCGTGAAATTTGGCGTGCCCCGCTTGGTTCAATGCATTGGCTTTATCCCACATTGGGAGGACAACCTTATCATAATAAGCCTCCCCTGATCCACTTGTTAATTGCTTGGACTTACTCGATCGCAGGTGTGAATGAGTGGACAACGCGTCTATCGGGTGCAGTGTTAACTGCCTTGGGAGTGCCTTTGCTTTACTTGGTGGGATGTTTGCTTTTTAACCAAAGTTTACCAGCTCTGTTTAGCGCTTTAGTTTACCTGACGATGTTGCCTGTGCTGCGTCATGGAAGGCTAGCAATGCTAGATGGTACAACTATTACCTTTTTCTTGCTGCTGTTATTTTGTTTGCTAAAAGCACGTCAGAATCGTCGGTATGCTCTAGGTGTGGGATTTTGTTTAGGGTTAATCGCTCTTACGAAAGGGATGATGGTTTTGCCGCTAGGGGCGATCGCTTTTTTATTCCTGATTGCAGATCGGCAGTTTGCTTTATTAACAAGTCCCTATTTATTAGTGGGAATATTTTTAGGAAATGCACCTGCGATCGCTTGGTTTGCTGCTCAATGGCAACATTATGGTGAAACTTTCTTCCAAGTGAACTTTCAAACACAAACCTTTGATCGCCTGACAAAATCTGTTGAAGGTCATAGTGGGCCACCCTGGTACTATTTAATTGAGTTAATTAAGTATAGTTTTCCCTGGCTATTATTTTTACCGGGAGGTTTTTATCTAGCTTGGAAAAAACGTCAGACTACCTGGGGTCGCTTAATTCTTATTGGCACAATTATTTACTTCGGAACTATCTCTTTAATGAGAACTAAGCTGCCTTGGTATGTTATGCCTGTATATCCATTTTTAGCTTTGGCAATTGGTGCGAAACTTAGCGAAATTTGGCAGTACGGTCATTTTAAGGTGCGAAGTTTGACAATATTTCTGGGTATTATCGCTATTGCTGGTTTAGGAGGTTGTGTTTACTTTACTCTTGCCAAGAAAGAGCCTACTTTAATAGTCATGAGCATTGTTTTGGCAATAAGTATGGGCATCGCAGTATTGCTAATTAGACAACGCGATCGCAACTTTATTCCAGTGTTATTTTTTGGGATGTACTTAGTTTTAGCACTGTTAATGAGTTCGCAATCATGGATCCGGGAATTAAAAGAAGCTTTTCCAGTTAAACCAGTAGCAGAATTAATTCGGTCAAATGTTTCAACAGGAACACAAATTTATACTTCTTTTGCTTATGGGCGTCCCAGTTTAGACTTTTACTGCGATTGCAAGGTAACTCCTGCACCTGTGCCCACTTTACAACAAATGTTATCTAATAAATCTTATTTACTGTTAGATAATGGGGCTTTGCAGCAAATCAATTTAACTGTTAGTAAAATT
>NZ_JADEXF010000604.1 GCF_015207245.1 Nostoc cf. edaphicum LEGE 07299 | reverse complement strand
ATCTCGATGTGCCTAACTTTTTATACAAATCTATTGTTGATGAAAAATTGCAAACTTGGATAGTGTTCGCAAGCCAATCCGTATCGCGTAGCAGCCTTATTATACGCCGACATCATTAATACTTGTAGTTCCTTTTTTAGAATGTACTATGAAATACTTAATGGATTCAGTATACAGACGTAAATAGATACAAAAATTGATTGCGTAAAAGGTTATTATTTATGGGATGCCGATTAAAAGTATTTCTCACACAAGAAGAAAAGCTGACTTTAGAAGAGTTGAGAAAAGCTAAAGATGTTCCTCAACGTACTAAGGATCGCGCTCAAGTTTTACTGCTGAATACTCGTGGCTTAAAAAATGAGCAAATTGCAAAAGGCTTGAACTGGGCGGTTTCAACAGTGCGTCAAACCCTTCATCGTTGGGAAAAAATGGGTTTAGCAGGTTTATGGGATGCTCCCGGTCGAGGAGGAAAACCTCGATATTCGGAATCAGATTTGGTTTATCTCGAAAATTGTTTAGCTCAAGAGTCAGAGACTTATAACTCTAAACAATTAGCAAAAAAACTAGCATCTGAACGTCAAGTAAACTTGAGTGCAGATCGACTACGACGGGTACTGAAAAAAAGGGGAAGGAGATTTGGAAGCGCACGCACACAAACCCAGAAACAGCAAGCATAATTAGCTAATTAAACCATCTTGGACTCGAATCACTCGCAATACTTTTCGCTTAAGGGGGAAAAGGGAAAGGTTTGGATTTACCTTTTCCCCAAATCCAATAACCTTTCCCCAGAGCAAAAGAAAGATTGTTGGGTTTATCCGAAAAGTATTGGAATTACTCGTTCCGTTTGAGATGCGATCGCTAGATCGTAGATGACCATCACGATTATCTTCTTGACAAATTCCTGCTTTTTGCAGAGATAGCGCTTGTTGTTGCTTTACTTCTGCACGGGCTTAATCGATATTTTATTGACAGGTTCCTACTTTTTGCGGAAATAGTGCTTGCTGCGCTTCTTTCTGTTACTTGGGCTTAATTGAACAGTATTGCTATGTTAGCCGTTGAACTCAAGTGAGCTGTGCATTATAGAAAATTCTGATGGGAGTTTCCCATAAAACAAAGCCCACTTACACATCACAGTGTCAAGTGGACTTGTTAACTATTTTTAGTGGATCCGAGCAGAGTCGAACTGCTGTCCAAATTGGGTATTAACCCCCCGCTCATTCACAGGTTTAGCCTTTCTAATCCTCAAGGCGGGAATCGTTCATTATCCCGAACGTAGGATGCTCTGATTTAATCTTAGCTAGCAAGCCAACCAGAGAACGCTTACTAGAGCATCCGTTGGGGGTTGGTCTTCAGTCCTTAACGGAGTCAAACTAAAGACGCTCGAACCTGTAAGAGGTTTTTAGGCAGCTGCTACTAGAGCAGGCTTACGAGCAAAGCTAACGATGTTATTCGCATTTACTTTTTGTTTGAGCCTTTGATTTTCGAGAGGAGACTCACTCTCGACCTGAATCACAGAGCAGCGTTCGCCAACCTGTCGAAACCGTGACGGACCCATGCGCTTCATAATCTAATTATAATACGCAATTTTGGAAATGTGTTATTGACAAAAAATTTTTGGTTTATGCCAGTACTGCTGAGAAACACAGGGTATCTTTATAGGAGTTTGGTTTTAGATGGTCAGTGTAGTTGGCGCATAGGGCGATCTCTTTGTAGCCGTTTTCCCGTAAACACATAATAAATTCGTCGCGTCCAAACCAATGTAGGGAAAGATTTTGTAACTCTGTAGCAACAAGTTTGCCCTCTTTCCACTTCTCGTAGCGAATCACAGTTGTGTTAACTTGATTGAGCCAGTCTATCCGAGATGTGGATTGTAAAAGGATTGTTGATCCATCTGGGCAGTTGATTGGCAATAACTGTTTAACAATGTTCTCTGTTTTAAAATCTTCGATAGGCAACTCTAAATCAATAAAGATTCGCCCTTGTGGTTCCAAATGTCGAGCAAAAGCTTGCAATGCAGCCACAGCAGCAGTTCGCTTTTCTAGCAACATAAACGAGCCAAAGGAAACTGCGATCGCACTATATCTACCAGAAATGTCAAGATTTTCTACACAACCTTGATGCAGAACAGGATTTAAATTCCTGTCAATACAGTGTTTTCGACAAGCAGCAAGCATGTCTGGTGAAGTATCAATACCCTCAACATTGATACCAGCTTCTAGCAGTGGAATGAGTAATCGTCCCGTTCCCACCATCGCCTCCAAAATTCTGCCACCAATTGATGAAAGATGTTTGATGTAGTATGGAATATCTGGGTAATCTTGACCAATGGGCTTAGTTATTTCATAAACCTCAGTACATAAGGGCCCGTATGCCGTTAATACCATCTATAAAAGTCTCAAATACTAAAGATAGCCAATTACTAATCTTAAAATAATTAGCAATTGGCTATATATGACAACGCACTACAAATAAATAATTAGCTATACCTAAGTTAGTGCTTCAGCACCACCCACAACTTCAAGGAGTTCTTGGGTAATTGCAGCTTGTCGAGCTTTGTTGTAGGACAGGGTGAGAGTGTTAATTAGTTCACCAGCGTTTTCACTGGCATTGCTCATGGCTGTCATCCGCGCTGCTAGTTCGCTAGCTGCCGATTCTTGTAGCGCCCGCAATAGCTGGTTACTCAGATAAAGGGGCAATAGAGAATCAAGAATCTGCACGGGATCCTGCTCGAAGATCATGTCAGGAGCCAACGTGCGGGCTTGGCTAGTCACTTTCTCCCGTTCGACTTCAAATTTACCGCCACGGGTTGTTAAGCGGAAGATTTCGTCATCGCCTGCTTCTAGACCTTGCGGATCGAGGGGCAGTAAGGTTTGGATCACAGGACGGGAGCTAACCAAGGAAAGGAACCTGGTGTAAATTAATTCGATGCGGTCTACTTCTTCGGAAAGAAATAAGGAAAGTAGTTGGTCAGCAATCTGATTGGCTTCTGCTGCGGTGGGAATTTGCTCTAAGCCGCTATAGGTAGCATCAATAGGCTGATCGCGGCGTTGAAAGTACTGTGTAGCTTTACGCCCTACGAGCACAAATTTATAGTCTAAACCTTCTGCCGTAATTTCTTTGGCGCGGTTCTCTGCACGACGGATAACGTTATTATTGTAGCCGCCGCATAGACCGCGATCACCTGAAATTACCAATAGCCCGACTGACTTAACTTCTCTTTTTCTCAGTAATGGTAGGTTTGCTTCTTCAAAGCGCAAACGGCTTTGTAAACCATACAATACTTGTGCCAAGCGATCGGCAAAGGGGCGAGTTGCTAGCACTTGTTCTTGCGCCCGGCGCACTCTAGCCGCAGCTACGAGACGCATGGCTTCTGTGATTTTTTTGGTGTTTTTGACCGACTGAATGCGATCGCGTATTGCTTTTAGATTGGCCATATTCTTGTCCTTAGTCCTTAGTCATTTGTCATTTGTCCTCTCTTACAAAGTTCTGATGCCTGCGGCAACCCCTTCGGGGAACGGAGGAAACCTCCGCTCAGACTTTGCGCTTTATCACTAGTCATTAGTTATTTACCAATGACTAATGACTAATGACTGATGACTAATTACGCTGCTGCTTTGAAGGTCTTCTTGTATTCGGTAAGTGCTTCTTTTAAGGCAGCTTCTTCTGCATCACCTAGTGCTTTGGAGCTTCTTACTCCTTCGGCATACTGGGTTTTACCAGTCTTTAAGTACTCCCGCAGACCTTGGGTAAAGG
>NZ_JADEXF010000603.1 GCF_015207245.1 Nostoc cf. edaphicum LEGE 07299 | reverse complement strand
ACTGTTGTGTCATTCAATCCAAAGGAAAATATAACTCTGCCATCATATTCTTTGGGTAAGCGAAGTGATACTTCCTGTAACCAACGCTTTGCAATATCGGTACTAGTATCTCGCCTAATTCCTAAATTATAGTAGGTAATGTCATAACCTTTTTTATTAGCATTAGCACATATTCTACCTGTCCAACCAAGACATTCAGGATCGCCAGTACCATTAACAAAAGAGTCACCAACAAAACAAATTCTTACTTCTTTTAGCATTATCAGTGTCTTAGGAAACGTATAGGTACATAGAGAATAACTCTGCGTCCCTCTACGTTTCAAAACAAATTTAGTAAATAGGAGAGGTAGATAATTCTACCTCTCCTATGGGGATAAACTAATTACTTAAAGCTAGTGAGCTTTTAGTATCTGTTTGGTTTGTGAACAAGAAAGCTGAGAACTTGGCACTGCTTGATGTTGTCAAAACCTACAACACGGATATAGCTGTTGTTGAATTGAGAACGGCATCCTTGAACTTCGCTCAATACTTCTTGAGTGGATTTAGCGCCGAACAAAGGCAACTTCCACATTGTCCAATATAATTCTGTTGGCTCAGAAGTTTCGTTAAACTCGATCGCAGGAATGTAACCTTGATTCAAGATGTACTGGACTTGTTTAGCAATTTGAGCATCAGACAGAGGGGGAAGATAAGAAAGGGTTTCGTAACGACGCTCTTTTGGTAAAGTTTGCATAGCTTTTGATAATTGGTTGCGATTTTTACTAGTAGATTGACCGAACTAATTGGATAAGTTATCCAAATTCTGATCTGAAGTTGCTTGCTGTTCTGGGTGCAGACTGGGGTTAGATGTGTCTACTACTTGTGTGATGCGTTCTAAATGCTGGCGACGTTGCTCCATGTTGGCTTGCTGAATGCCAGTGCGCACCATTTCCGGTAAAAATTCTGCAATTTCTTCCGCAATGTGTTCTCTAACAGTCATGATTCGCAAAGCCAAATCTGGTTTCTCTCGCAACAGTTGCTCAATGAATGACTCACCATTTTGAATTTTGCCAGACGAAAAGTTATGCAACCAAAGTTCTAATGGCGGATTAGTTTCGCCTAGCTGTGCCAATACTGTCCTTAGAGCCTGATAAGTCAGATAGCTTTGGAGAGTTTTGGCTGTGTCCTTCGCAATTTGCTTAAGATTCATGCTTGACCCCAGCCGTGAAGAGTTATGAGTTATGAGTTATGAGTTATGAATTAATGCAAATCCTAACTCTTGTACAGACGCGATTCATCGCGTCTCTACTTCTAACTCTTAACTCTTAACTGTTAACCCAGATCAGACGGTATCCATTGCTTCAAACTCGAACTTGATTTCTTTCCACAGTTCGCAAGCAACAGCCAGTTCAGGAGACCACTTGGCAGCTTCGCGGATGATATCGTTACCTTCACGAGCCAAGTTACGGCCTTCGTTACGAGCTTGAACAACAGCTTCCAAGGCGACGCGGTTAGCGGTTGCACCAGGAGCGTTACCCCAAGGGTGTCCTAGAGTACCACCACCGAATTGTAGTACGGAGTCATCACCAAAGATTTCTACCAGGGCGGGCATGTGCCATACGTGGATACCACCAGAAGCAACTGCCATTACACCAGGTAGAGAAGCCCAGTCTTGGGTAAAGTAAATACCACGAGACTTGTCTTGCTCAATGTAGTTTTCACGCAACAGGTCAACGAAGCCCATTGTGATGCCGCGCTCACCTTCCAACTTACCAACTACTGTACCAGTGTGGATGTGGTCGCCACCAGACAAACGTAGGGCTTTAGCCAATACACGGAAGTGGATACCGTGGTTCTTTTGACGGTCAATTACAGCGTGCATCGCACGGTGAATGTGCAGCAAGATACCGTTATCGCGGCACCAACGAGCCAATGTGGTGTTGGCGGTGAAACCTGCGGTTAGGTAGTCATGCATGATGATGGGCTGTTTGAGTTCTTTAGCATACTCAGCCCGTTGCAACATTTGTTCGCAAGTAGGAGCGGTGACGTTGAGGTAGTGACCTTTGATTTCACCGGTTTCTGCTTGAGCCTTGTTGATAGCTTCAGCTACGAACAAAAAGCGATCGCGCCATCTTTGGAATGGTGCAGAGTTAATGTTTTCGTCGTCTTTGGTGAAGTCCAAACCACCGCGTAAGCACTCGTATACAGCGCGTCCGTAGTTCTTAGCGGAAAGACCCAATTTGGGCTTAATGGTACAACCCAACAAAGGACGACCATATTTGTTTAACTTGTCGCGCTCAACTTGGATACCGTGAGGAGGCCCTTGGAAGGTCTTGATGTAAGCTACTGGGAAACGGATGTCTTCTAGACGCAGTGCCCGTAAAGCTTTGAAACCAAAGACGTTACCAACAATTGAGGTCAATACGTTGGTTACAGAACCTTCTTCAAACAAGTCCAAAGGATAGGCAACGTAACAAATGTACTGGTTGTCTTCGCCGGGAACTGGTTCGATGTCATAGCAACGACCTTTGTAGCGATCGAGGTCGGTGAGCAAATCTGTCCACACAGTTGTCCAAGTACCTGTGGAGGATTCAGCCGCAACAGCCGCACCTGCTTCTTCGGGAGGAACACCAGGCTGAGGTGTCATACGGAACGCAGCTAGAAGATCGGTATCTTTTGGTGTGTAATCCGGTGTGTAATAAGTTAGTCTGTAATCTTTAACCCCGGCTTGATACCCAGATTTGCTCTGAGTCTTCGTTTGAGCGTAAGACATAATTTTATCCTTCCCTGAAATCACTCTTTTTAATTATCAAATCACGTTTTGTGCAACTTCCCCTCACCCCGCTCTTGCCCCCCTTGAGCGAGGGGAAGATCGGAAAAATTTTTTGTTAGGAGTTGGCTTTGGCAAAGGTTAGCAGTTTTTTGGCGGCGGACACTTTGGTAGCGGTGGTAGCCCTCCTCACCAGTGTTTTCCCCTTCTAGGGGTACACGACCTAGCGCTTCTACTGTTCCCTCTTGCTAAAAATCAAAATTCTTTTTTACCTCTTCTTCGCACCCAACTAAACCTTCTCAATTTCACCAAAACTTCCGCGCTTTGCGGCTTGATTTAGATAATTCCCCCATAAATTAGGGTATTTAGGGGATTGGGCTGGCTGGCACACATTCCCGCCTTTACACTCCTTATATCTTGACCTTTGATGGAAAAGATACCAGAAAAGAATTTACTTGACAGAGATTTAGCAGAGTGGTGAGCAAAAGATAAAAGAATTGCACACCACGTAATTTGTAACTTGTTTCACAATATATCAAGAATTCGATAAGTTATTCTTTGAAAGTTTTTAACTTATCTATTTAATTTTGTTATTACATAAAGATTTAAACTTTTTGTTACAAAAGCTTTACAAAATGTCATTAATAACTGTAAAGGACAGGAAAGATCGGGTAGATGGAGAAATCCCCAGTCTCCAACAATGCACTGAGTTTCGACTGCGCTCAACTACCCCTTGTTGTTGGCGTAGCCTCTCCAAGAGTTGTGTCCCCAATCCCCAATGTTTAAAAAATCCCAGCAAGGGGAACACTGAAATTAACCCAAAGCCAGTTTAGGTAAATGCTATGGGTACTGTCTCCAAAGGAAATGTCACCGTGGTATTGTTTTACAAGCGTACTAGTTTATTAATTACTTCTATCTTGCTGGGGTTGATAGCTTTGCCAAATATGGGATGGGCGCAAAAAACCCCTAAGATTAATTCATCTGATGTAACTCCCGCTTACCCAACTTC
>NZ_JADEXF010000602.1 GCF_015207245.1 Nostoc cf. edaphicum LEGE 07299 | reverse complement strand
CACCAATAGAACTTAGTCCACTAGATGGTAGTCTAGTTTTATCAATACAGAGATTTCCGAAAACCTCACGAACCAAATCGTTATTATAGGTTGTTACTTCCCAAGAATTCATCTATATCAAATCCACTACTATATATTTGGTTAATAATAATTTTTGAGTCAGGAGTGAGAGCAGCACTTTCAATTTCAGCATAGGCAAATCTAAAAGTTAAATTGCCAGTTAAAGATAGGTCATTTTCCGAAGAATTTGATGGCAATGTGGGTACTTCTGAAAGTATTACCTGAAAACTGAAGCGCTGATGAGCAGGAATTTCCTGTTCTAATAGTTTTCCCTGCTGAAAATCAGGCAGTTCGTGAATATATAGGCAAAGGTCTGTTAGCGGCACTGAGTTAGGATTCTCAATAGTAATTTCCAGTTCTCCTGTCTGTATGGGCTTGCCTTCGCCAAAGCAAAAAACCAGCACAGGAAGACGTTGGATCGATTTTCGCAGAACAGATACGCCGACCACAACTTCTTCGGGAAATAGCCCACCGTGAGAACCGATAATTTTTTTATTGCTAGTGTAGCTAAAAGAACCTAAGCTAGCGGAGCCTTTGACAATACTAATATCGTGAGGAAGACCGTAGCGATCGCCTTCTAAAACCACAAACCTAGTATCATCAGTTTTACCAATCGCCATTCTCCCCTTTGCTTCCAGTTCTGGAGGGCAATGGGTGACTTTTTCGGAAGTACCCATCATTTGACCATGATCGCTGGCAATAACGATTCTTAGCGCATCTGAATTAGGGTATTGTTGCAAACAGTAATCAATTCTCTTGGCAATGCCTTCTAGGGTATGGGGACAGTCAAGTTCGTAAAGGCTTTGCCAGTCTTTTTGACTGTGATAAAGACTATCGAAGATATCTGTATCCCAACAATACAACTTAAAAGCCTTTTTTCTCAAAGCGCTGTAAAGTTTGTCAACTTGTCTATCTGTATAACGTTTGCCCATGCCCATTTTTACAAAAGCTTTGCCAGCATCCGCAACCCAAGCAGAATCATTGGGCAACAATTGAGCATATAGGCTCCATTTGGCATACTCTGTTTTAGTGGGCAAAATACTAAACCGAGGCTCAATGGCAGTTTCTACAGCCAGTTTATAATTATTCGTGAGTAAAGCCAAAAGTTCTAGATGATCTAACCATCCTAAGCCATCGACCACAACCCAAAAAACAGGACTTTCTTGGCAAAGATTTTGTACTTTTGATGCAACGCTGTAGTTGAGGTAGGAATTTTCTACTGAGTCTACCTGCATCTGGGGGTAGTGCTGGAGCATCCACTCGACAAAGCTATCCGCCAAACTATCACTAATTTTTGGTGCAACGGCAGGTTGCTTAATAACTTCCCAGCGACGGAAAGGCAGGTAATCTTTTGTTGCCCAAGCTAAAGCTTGCTCAGGAGTAGCATCTAAAGGCAGGGGTTGAGGGGGATGTTGATTAAGATTTAATTCTTGCTTCTGCTGATAGCTAAGATAAGGGGTAACTTTGGCTTCCCTGGCTTGATTAATCCAGTTAGGTCGATTGCCAAGAACCTTGTAAGCACAATTTGCAATTTGCTCCATACCTACTTGGTTCGCAGGCATTAGGGTATCCAAAACTTTACCTTCGGTGCGGGAGATGAGTTGTTCCCAGTAGCTGTCAAACTCTTGTCTGAGTAAGTCGGGAACTGGCAAGGGATACTTGCCGATGTCGTTAAAGACTGGTTCTGCTATGCCTAACCAGCGACGTAGGAACAATAATTTATTTTCAGTCTGGTAATAGTTTGCTAACTCATGTTCCTTGAAACGTTGCTGCCAAACTCGCTCTAAGGGTTGGTACTCTTCTGGAATTGAAATTGACAACCAAGCGGCGAGATGTGAGATTGAGGGATCAGCAAACCATATCTGTCCATCACTATTAGTGATGTTATCTGCTAAAAAGTGGGCAATGGCGTTGTCTTGGGGATAAGAATCTAACTTGGTAGTCAGAATCAGTACTTGCTCGTCAGTCCAATCATGGGGTAACTGTACATTAGCAAACAATTGCCCTAGTCTGTAGCGGGGATGTTGCTTAATCTCCGTGATTTCCTCACTTCTATTCCACGATCGCAGCCAAGTTTCTGCCCATTTACATAATCGCTCACCTCTTACCCAGCAAGGATCGGCACTGACACCAAAGAACTGTATCCATTCCACCTCTGTTGTAATTCGGATATAGCCGGAGGGAATATCGTACAATCCAGTAGGGTCTAATATGATGTGTTTATCACTCATCCCTATTAATCCTCCGTCTTTTCTGAGAGAATTTGCCCTAACCTCTCATGCACATTTTGTTGCTCTAAACGGGGAAGTTGCCGTAACAGTACGAAAATTTGATTGGTTATATCTTTCTTCTGTTCCTCAACGCATTGACGTTCTATATTCTCTAGTAATTGGGTTTCTGCAACACTAATTAAGCTAATATAATCAGATTTTTCAGCTTGAATTTGCTCAAGTAGATTGTTTGCTATTTCTAGTTTTTCCGCATCATCAACCGATTGATTTATTTGAGTACAACTGTTTTCTAAATCTTTGACCCATTGCTGGGCAGCAGCTTGTTTTTGTTGGAGAATTTGCGATTGTTTTTGTTCATATTCTTCTATTTTATGCCTGAAATTTGCTTCTAACAGAGAAATCCTCTCTTGAAAGCGGTCAGCATTATTGATATTTAACTCTCCACTAGCAATTATTGCCAAAGCATCATTACAACTGGGAATAGAATCACTTTGTTGATAACAAATCTCTAGACTTTGTATTTGCTCTAGGTCATGCTTTAAACTCTGAATTTGTGGTTGTAATTCTTGGTAATTTGCGTAATCAGCCGAATCTTGAAATACAACATCAAGCTTGGCATATTCAGTCTTAATAATATCTAATTCTGTAAGATTGTTTACTGACTGTAGTTGAGTGCGGAGATTGGCCAGACTAGAACTATCGCTAGTGATTTTGTTTTGAATTGACTGCACAATTTCAGCAAGTTCATCCTGAAATTTATCGGGATAATTGAAGCGAGATTGTAAATTTTCAATTTCTTGAAGCGCTGCTTGAGAAAGATAAATAGTTTTAATTTTTGTTACAGAATTACGAATATTCTGCATGATTTGTGTATCTTCAGCTTGCTTTTGTCCTTCTTCTGTCTGCTGCCTAATGTCTGTTAATCTGATGTTGCTGGTACGAAGGGCATTTTGCAAACTCTCAATTAAGTGGGGAGGCAAGTCTGCAATTTGGGTAACCTGGTCAATAATTCCTTCAATTTCAATTTTATAGGTATTGCAAGCTTGTTCAGTAGATAGTGACTCAGCACTCTTGCTTTTTGCTGCTACAAGTTGGTCAATTTTATTACTGACAGTTTGAAATGCTTGAGAGAAGCGATCGCTTTGTTGTTGTGTTGGTAAAATTGAGTTGTTTGGCGATCGCTTCAACAGTTGCGGGTAAAGTGGTAAAACTGCTGCTAATTGTGCATCATGAGGTAAGTTTTCCACCGCTTGCACTGGCTGGAACCACTTGTCAATTTCAGCAATCGCAGCACTCATCTGCTTTCTATTCTTAGTTAATTCTTCTTTTTCTAACTCATCCGGTTCATTAGATTCCAAAAAAGCAACAACTGCCTCTAGATACTCCTGCGCCTGATCGTAATAATTTATTAGCGATGCCGAAATTGGCATTTCTGCTTGTTGGCGACGAATTAGTTTTGACTTTTGTTTAACAATCC
>NZ_JADEXF010000601.1 GCF_015207245.1 Nostoc cf. edaphicum LEGE 07299 | reverse complement strand
GTCAAGCACTTAAGCAGGAAATATTGTCCGGATAATCAGTGCGCTGGCGAACCCAGAAACACTAAGACCTAGCAAAATACTAGTAAACAAAAGACCTATTCGAGGGTTAGAATCTAGTTTTTTGTCTTCTCTACCACCTGTAAAGAATAAAGACCAAGCTTGGGAAGCATTGATAGTCTTAAAGCTATTAAAATCAGGTCTGAAAACAACAGAACCAAATAGCTGAGGAGATTTGAAGTCTAAATCATTGTTCATGTAAACAAGTATAACGAATATCTTGTCAAATAGCTACATTTATGATATTTACCTACAGATAAAGGCAAGGTAGATATGTCAACCCCTTCGGGGAATTCAAAATTCAAAATTCAAAATTATCAATTTCATTATTCTTTAATTGGCACTCTAGATAAACCACTAATTATTTTTTTGCATGGCTTCATGGGCAACATTAATGAATTTGATGAAGCCTTAAAATTACTGTTTAACAAATTTTCCTATTTAACACTTGACCTTCCCGGACATGGCAAAACCCAAGTTTTGGGTGAGGAAAAATACTATACAATGGCAAACACTGCTCATGCTTTAATCAACTTACTAGATGAGTTAAAAATTGCCAAATGCTTTTTAGTTGGTTATTCAATGGGTGGAAGATTAGCTTTATACCTAACCCTGCATTTTCCAGAACGCTTTCATAAAGTTGTTCTAGAGTCAGCTTCCCCAGGTTTGCCAACAGAAGCAGAACGATTAGAACGCATTAAACTTGATACTCAAATAGGCAGAAAATTAACAAGAAGTCTTGAAAAAAGCGATTTTGCCACTTTTATATCAAATTGGTATAATCAACCGATTTTTGGTTGTATAAAAAATCACCCAAAATACGCTCGCATGGTTGAAAGCAGGTTGCAGAACAATCCACAGGAATTAGATAAATCGCTGCGCTTTATGGGTACTGGATGTCAACCTTCTTTATGGGAAAAGCTACAATGCAATACAATTCCCATGCTTTTACTAGTCGGTGAATACGATCAAAAATTTATATCTATTAATACAGAAATGGTTAGAATATGTGAATTTGCTCAGATAAAAATAATTAGCAATGCTGCACACAATATCCACTTTGAAAATACTTTGGCATTTGTGGAAAATATCAAAACTTTTTTATCCGCAGCAAGCTAAAAATTAGGATAACTTCACTACTTCTTTACTGCCTTGCTAGAAGGAGTTGGGGATGGTGGCATCGGGGCTGTCGGTTGTTTAGCTGCGGTTAATTCTTCTTGCAACATTTTCTGATAAACCTTAGGCAAAGAGCTACTAACAGAATTAGTTTCTATCCCATATCCTAAACTTGTCCAAGTAGGAGAGAGTCGCCGTAAAACATCATTTATCTTTCCCTGACGCAACAGTTGAGAAATATCAACTCCCCAAACTTTAGAATCATTTAACCAACGGTAAACTACTACATCTTGATATTCTGCTTCAAAACTATAACCAGTCCAAAACATCATCTGCATCGGCTTTGGGTGATAACGAGGAGCTAAACGATACCAAGTAATGTTGATGATTTGATATCTGCCAGCAGCGGTAGAACAATTACCTGTATTGGGGCCTGTGACAATTGTGACGCATATCTCAGGATGTCGGCTAAGGTCGTTGACTTGCTGTCCACCGTATAACAGCGAATAGGGACGGTTTCCACTAGCCTCACTTGCCGAGATGGTTCGCATTAAAGCGCGGATATAAGGGTCGCCCTCTTTCATCACCAAAGGCGGCTGTTTATTTTCAAAGATGGGATCGGAAGGCGATCGCAAGTCTCCAATATACCATTGCAACAAATACACAAAGCCGAGAAGCGCGGCTATTGGGCCGATAAGTTTTTCAACACCTTTGAATTCAAAGCCTTTCAGAGTCTGACTCCTTCAAATTCACTCTTTTTGCTAACAAAAATCACCGACGAACTGATTCCAGTAAAGTTCACACCTGATTGTTAGTTATTATGTAAGGATTTGCTCATTTTTTTAGGAATTAGCAAGAAAGAGTATAAATACCGGAGTTTGCAATATAAAAAGTTTCTAACTCCTGCCTCAAAACCCGTAGTTTTCTACTTTATGCAAAAGAAAACTACTGTAAGTATAGCAAGCGAGATACTCCCAAAAATTTTGCCCAAGTATAAACTGAATTGCTTATGGTAGCATCTGACCTCAGTAATAATTGCTTCCTTGCTCAAATCGGGCGATAAGTCTATACAACCTCATTGCAAAGGTTTCGATTTAAGTTGACACCGATGCACATCTGTGAACTCTTATAAAAGGTCTATATTACGACTGATTGAGAACTGCAAGCAGGGAGATTGGGTAATTAATGAGTCTGTTCTTCTAGTCCTAGATCAACTTCGTATATTAAAATACCAGGAATTTTCTGAAGACACTGGAGATAACAAATGTTACTGTGGCCTAGTTGAAAACCAAGAGGCAGATAGCCTTTAGCAATATCGAATCTGCTTTGTGTTTTTACACAATAGTCATAGTCATGGGCACAATATTCAAGTAGCTTGAAATATGAAAATCACTCGTATTCACCGCCAGTTTGAAAAACTATGGTTAACCGTTTTACTTCCGTGACTACTGCTCTCACACTTAAGGTAGTTGGAATAATCTGCATTTTGTCGTTTTTCGTTGACTTTTTGATTTTATTGTTACCCTTTCAACCCACCGATCGGGTATGGCAAATCAATTTGGGAACAGCGCTTGTCGATCGCGGAATTGTTCCTCTAGTCGGTTTGGGGCTTCTGTTTGCTGCCTATTGGATTGAGAACGCCGATCCAGCAAGCGATCGCCCCCAAGGTATCGATTTAAGATTTCCCGCCGCGATTATCTCCAGTATTTTAGGGTTGATGTTCTTGCTGATTTTTCCCCTGCACCTAAATAACGTCAATCAAGCGAAGGCTCAAACACTCAACCGAATCACCCAAGAAGCAGCTCAGGCAGAAACTCAACTGGACACTCGGTTATCGCAATTGCAAGCACAACTAAATACTGAGCAAGGAAAAGCGCAACTAGACCAACTGCGAAACCAAACCAAAGCTCAGTTTAGTGAAATCCTCAAAGATGACCAAAAATATAAGCAAGCAATTGAAAGCCCTCAAATTCCCGCAAATATAAAAGAGTTACTGAAGAAGGCTAAAACAAATCCCCAAGTACTTGACAAAGCTATCGAACAACAAACAGATGTTCAAACGCTGCAAACTCAACAACTGAGCCAAGTTCGGCAGCGCCGAGACGACGCACTCCAACAAGCTAAAGATACTGCTTGGAAATCTGGACTGCGGATTGGTATTAGCAGTTTGCTATTGTCTATTGGTTACATTATCATCGGCTGGACAAGCCTAAGAGGTAGTGGTGCTGTACAAGGCGGTAAACCTAGAACTGCTGCACGCTAATCCACTATTGGCATGGCAGTAAGAAGTATCCAAAAATTATTGACGGCTGATACTGCCATGCGCCTAATAGCTAATAACAATAAAAAGACAATTATCACTGAGTAAAATCGCTATAAAACTTGAGTAATGTTCTCAATTTACATACTGACATATAACGAAGAACTAGATATTGCTGCTTGTATCGAATCGGCGATGTTATCAGATGACATCATTGTTGTGGATTCATGCAGTAGCGATCGCACTGTGGAAATCGCCAGTCGCTATCCCATCCGCGTTGTCCAACACGCTTTTGAAAGCCACGGACGCCAACGCACCTGGATGTTAGAGTCTATCCC
>NZ_JADEXF010000600.1 GCF_015207245.1 Nostoc cf. edaphicum LEGE 07299 | reverse complement strand
AACGCGCCGATGACGACGGTTTTTTGATTCTCTACGAGTAAGTTTCATTTCTACTTTTTACCACCCTTACCAGTCTTACCAGCTTTCCTTCTGACCACTTCACCGGCATAGCGGATGCCTTTACCTTTGTAAGGTTCTGGTGGACGAACAGCACGAATTTTGGCGGCTGTGTTACCTACGATTTCTTTGTCATAGCCACTGACAATGACGTTAGTAGTACCTTCTACAGCAAATTGAATTCCATCTGGTGGTTCAATTTGCACTTGATGGCTGTAACCCATATTTAAAACTAGGTTACGCCCTTGAAGTTGTGCCCTATAACCAACGCCTTGAATTTCCAAACGGCGCTGAAAACCTTGGGAAACTCCCTCGACCATGTTGGCAACTAAAGTCCGGCTCAAGCCGTGTAGCTGCTTCGATGTCCGAGTTTCATCCCGACGATTTACGTGTAATATTTCTCCCTCTTGAGAGAGTGAGACATTATCTCTGAGAGTGCGAGAAAGTTCTCCTTTCGGGCCTTTCACCACAATATTCGTACCATCGATCGCCACTTGAACTTTGGCGGGAATAGTAATTGGACGTTTACCAATACGTGACATGACTTTTTGTCCTTTGTTATTTGTCCTTTGTCCTTTGTCCCTTGTCGTTTGTCTTTCACTAATGACAAATGACTAATGACAAATGACTAATGACCAATGACTACCAAACGTAACAAAGTACTTCTCCACCCAAGTTTTGACGCCGCGCTTCGCGGTCAGTCATAATGCCACTGGATGTAGAAATAATGGCAATGCCAATGCCGCCTAGTACCCTTGGTAATTCTTTTCGATTTGAATAAACACGCAAGCCAGGCTTACTCACTCGCTTTAAGGCGGTGATTAGAGGCTGACGGTTTTTTCCCTTGTATTTCAGGGAAATCACCAGATTGCGTTTTACCCCTTCTTCTGCTTCTTCGATTTCAGCAATAAAGCCTTCCTCCCGTAGCACTTTGGCAATGCTGCGGGTCAATTTTGTAGCTGGCACTTGTGTAGTTTGATGCCGCGCCAGGTTGGCATTGCGGATGCGCGTCAGCATATCTGCAATTGTGTCGTTAGCCGCCATCGTTCCCTCTATAGATGAACTTACTGATCGCGAAAGGGCATTCCTAATTCTTTAAGTAAGGCGCGTCCTTCTTCGTCGTTTGTTGCTGTGGTGATGATGGAAATATCCATCCCACGCACTTGATCGATGCTGTCGTATTCAACTTCTGGAAAAATTAGCTGTTCTCTCACACCTAGAGTGTAGTTACCGCGTCCGTCAAAGCTTTTAGGGCTAACGCCGCGAAAATCTCGAATTCTGGGTAGTGACAGGCTAACTAACCGATCGAAAAAGGCATACATCCGTTCGGCTCTGAGTGTCACCATGATCCCCACAGGCATCCCTTGACGAATCTTAAAGCCAGCGATCGCCTTTTTCGCCCGTGTCACCACTGGTTTTTGACCTGTTACCAAGGCAATTTCGTTAATGGATGCCTCTAGAGACTTCGCATTTTGAGCTGCTTCACCCAAACCCCGGTTAATCGTAACCTTTACCAACTTCGGTACTTGATGAACGTTGGTATATTGAAACTGATTAATCAGTTTGGGGACGATTGTTTCTTGATATAAGGTTTTGAGTCTTGTTGTCGGCATAGTTTTTTGTCCTGATATCCCTGGGCTTGGTCAGGGAACTTTTATTGTCCTTTGTTATTTGTCCTTTGTCTTTTGTTATTTGTCTTTTTACTAAATAACTAATGACTAATGACCAATGACTAATGACTATTTATCTAGAATTTCGCCAGTTTTCTTGAGTTTTCTGACCTTTTTGCCTTCTGAGGTAAAGGTGTAACCAACACGACTAGCAACGTTTTGCTTGGTGGAATAAAGCATCACGTTGGAGCTATGAATTGGGAATTCTTGGGTAATAATTCGCCCTGATTCCCCTTCTTGCTGGGGTTTGACGTGCTTAGTTTTAATGTTGACACCTTTGACGATGACTTTACTCAGTTGGGGAAGTGCCTGAGTAATTTCGCCAACTTTTCCTTTGTCTTTACCAGCAATCACTTGGACGGTGTCGCCAGTTTTGACGTGCATTTTGTGGAATACTTTGGGCGTACCCTGTTTGGTTGCCATTAAAGCACCTCCGGAGCCAGAGAAACAATTTTGGTGAAGTTTTTATCGCGCAGTTCCCGTGCAACTGGGCCAAAAACCCGTGTGCCTCTGGGATTACCGTCTTTGTTGATGATTACAGCAGCGTTATCATCAAAGCGAATACTCATGCCGCTGTCACGACTTACAGCTTTCCGAGTCCGAACAATTACTGCTTCCACAACATCAGACTTTTTTACAGCCATGTTTGGTGTAGCATCTTTGACAACGGCGATAATCTTATCACCGATAAAACCATAACGACGGTTGCCTCCGCCTAAGATGCGGATACACATTAATTTACGAGCGCCGCTATTATCTGCGACATTCAGGTAAGTCTGGGGTTGAATCACAATTATTCTCCCTTGTAATGTTGTTAGTTTCTAACAACGATGAGGTTTAAGTAGGCTTGACGTTCAGGACTTCTGTGATTTTCCAGCGCTTGGTTTTGCTCAGGGGTCTTGTTTCCTGAATGCGAACGCGATCGCCTACTTTACACTGATTTTCTTCGTCGTGAACTTTATATCGTTGGGTGTTAACCACAATCTTGCCGTACTTGGGGTGAGGAGCGCGGTTTTCTATGGCGACTACCACAGTTTTTTGCATTTTATCGCTCACTACCAAGCCAACTCGTTCTTTAACTGCCATAATCTCCTACTTTTCTTCTTTAGCCGATTGACTTGCTGCCCGTTTGCGTTCTGTTTCTAGCGTCAGCAATTGGGCTAGGCGGTGGCGCAATTGTCGAAACTGATGGGGCTTTTCTAGTTGTCTGGTGGCTTTTTGCAAGCGCAACTGAAATAGTTGTCTTTTGATCGCGACAATTTCATCAGAGAGCTTTTCGTCGCTTAATTCTCTAGCTTCTGAAATTTTGGGAAGAGGCATAAGCTACTCCTGCTCCTGTGGTTGAGAGCGCACAACAAACTTAGTTTTGATGGGCAATTTAAATGAAGCCAAACGCATCGCTTCACGAGCGATTTCTTCAGAAACCCCACCGATTTCAAACAAAATTCGTCCTGGCTTGACTACAGCTACCCAAAACTCTGGATTACCTTTACCGGAACCCATCCGGGTTTCAGCAGGACGCATGGTTACTGGTTTATCAGGGAAAATCCGAATCCAGATTTGTCCACCCCGACGAATATAACGAGTCATTGCCCGACGGGAAGCCTCGATTTGACGCGAGGTAATCCAAGCAGGTTCTTGAGCTTGGAGTGCAAAATCACCGAAGTTGAGGGTACTACCACGGGTGGCTAGTCCTTCCATCCGTCCGCGCTGTTGTTTGCGGAATTTAGTTCTTCTAGGGCTTAACATGGTTTGTTACTTGTCATTTGTCATTTGTCCTTTGTCATTTGTCATCTGCCATTTCCTAATGACTAATGACTAATGACTAATGACGATTTATCCTTCATTTGAGCGGTCTTCAAATTGCTGGCGACGACGTTGTTGTTGACGGCGACGGGGTTCTCGATCACGATCGCGGGGGTCACGTTCGCGATCGCGGCTTGCTGGTGGTAATGGATCTGGTTCCTGTCCAGGAATAATTTCTCCCTTAAACACCCATACTTTGATACCCAAAATGCCGTAAACAGTTTTTGCCGTGCAATAAGAG
>NZ_JADEXF010000599.1 GCF_015207245.1 Nostoc cf. edaphicum LEGE 07299 | reverse complement strand
GGGCAATTATTGCTATAACTATTTGGTTGGCAGGATATGTAAATAATCTGTTGTTTATGGTCTTGCAATTTTCATAATTGGAACAAGGCAGCATGCCTTGGGTGTATTGGGCCATGAAGGTGTTCATAATCTAATTTCCAAAAATCGAAAAATTAACGATGGAATAGCAAATATTTTCTGTGCATGGCCTATTTCTTTCAATGTAGAGAGCTTTCGGGCATTGCATATAGAACACCATAAACATCTAGGTACAGAGAATGATTCAGAACTTCAATATTTAACAAATTTTGATGTCCCAACTAATAAGCTAAAAGTATTACGTATATTTTTACTTAATTTTTGCGGATTGGGATTTCTTAAAGTTCTGAAATTTTTATATATTTTTAGGCCGAAAACCCTAAAAAGTTCCATAGGGCCAATCTTAACCACATTTATATTTTTGGCTGTTGGCTTTTACACAAATCAACTTTGGATACCGTTAATTTGGTATCTTTCCTTAGCTACGTCATTTTGGGCTGTATTTAATGTCAGACCTTGGTTTGAACATATTGGAGTTGAAAACGAAGATAATTCACTTACCCAACGCTTTAAACCTAGCCTACTGGAACAATTTATCTTTTTTCCCCATAATTTTTGGTTACATTATGAACACCATAAATGGCCAAATGTACCTTTTTATGATTTACCACTAAAGAGAGTAGCTGACAACACCATACCAGTTTTGACAACAATGGAAGCCTTGAATAAATTATGTAATCCTCCAACTCAGCAACTAATAAATTCTGGAAATAACAGTGAGCCTATTGAAGTACAACTCACTTCTGTGAAAGCTAATTAAATTGAATTACAAAAAATTAGTTTTATTCACATCTTGCACTTAGTAAAAATTTTGAAATATTCCACTACTATTCACTTCAGGAATAACTAATGAACACTTCTACTCAAACACTAGAATACGACGTTGTAATCATCGGTGCAGGATTCGCAGGTGTGTGCCAAGCCCGTCATCTATTACTCAAAATCCCTAATATTCGGGTTGCTATAGTTGATTCTCGTCCCGAAGAACCGAAAAGAACAGATCACCGGCTTGGTGAATCTACAGTCGAAATTGCCGCTATGTTTCTGTTTCGAGAGTTAGGTTTGCAAGAGTATATGATTGAAAATCATACACCAAAGTCAGGATTGAATTTTCACTGGCCTAAAAACCCAAATAAAACAGAATCGATGAGCGATTATTATACCACTTGGGTTAATCGGCAACTTCACCTCCCATCTTTTCATATCAATCGCGCTAAATTTGACCGAGACGTGCTGGAAATGAATAAGCAGATGGGAGCTACCTATTATAGTGGTCGCGTGCTTGATGTAGAATTAGCACCAAAAGATGCAATCAAAACCATAAAAGTCAAAACTAGCGGTGAATATTTAGAACTCAAAGCCAAACATATTATTGATGCTGCTGGTCGCAAGTTTATTATTGGACGCAAAACAGATAATCTGATCTTTGATAAAAAGGAACTTTATGGAATTGATACTGGATCTGCATGGGTGTGGGTTAGAAATGTAGACCGTAAGATATTCGATAACGGTTTACATGGTAATGAAACACTTGCTAGCCGTTATTACGCTACTAATCACTGGATGGGAACTGGTCATTGGTTGTGGATGATTCCTTTAGATAAAGATACTATGGATTTATCAGTAGGAGTTGTTCACCACAATGACGCGATCTCTGCTTCGCAAGTTAATACTGAAGAAAAGTTTTATGCCTTTCTCAAAGCCAATCATAATGTTCTGTATCAACTTCTGAAGAGTGGCGAACACTTAGAGTTTCATTATTTGCCAAGGTTAGCTCACAGAAGTAAAACAATTCTTTCTGATGATAATTGGTATGTAATTGGTGATGCTGCTTGCATTTTTGATGCTCTTTATAGCTTGGGATCAACAATGATTGCAATGGCTGTTGAGAGTGTAACCGAAGTGATAAGTGCTAAGTTGGCTGGTGAAAGTGATGCAGAGGAAAAACGAGTAGCTTATAACAATTTCAATCTTTTATTCCAACGTAATGTTAATCTTCTTGTCAGCAATCATCCCAAACAATTGGGTAACGCTAGTGTGATGAGCTGGCGTGTATATTCAGATCCAATGTGGTGGTTTGGTGTTTTGGTGCCAATGTACATAGGTAAATGGCATTTAGATTTAAAGTTCATCTCTATGGCTACCGATGTTGTAGAGGAGAACATGAACTTTTTCTTGGATGTGTATAAACAGCTGAATGAATTGGCAGAAAAAGGAGCCAATATTGGTTTTATGGATCAGTTGCGTGCCGATCAGTTGATTGGACACTATTACACAGGTAAATTATTTGATAAACACTTCCTGGAAAATGCCAAGTTAGAACCTCGACGCACCAATGTTTTTACTGGCATCAAAGCTACTGCATTTTATACGGCTGCTTGGTATACGAAGTTGCAATGGAAAGCTTTTGGTTTAAAAGGACTATTAGCACCGCGCAGCTTATATCATATCTTTCGCTTCCTGATCTTATCGAGAAAGTTAGCGATCGCAGATTTGATTTTTCGCTTTCAGACTCGAAATTTACCCTACAACAGCCATGTTGCTAAATTGCGTCAAGAATTTAAGAGCTATCAATATCAACCTGAGCTACCAAATTGGCATGAAGAAGTTAAAGCTGAAGTTGATAAACGGGTAATTGAAATGGTGAGATAGTGCTTCCCGGATTTCTCACAAGTGAGAAATCCGGGTATTGCCAGGGCAAACGCGTCAAGGCACATAGGCAGATTCTGGAGCTAAATACAGGTGGTCGCGGACAAAATGAGCGAACGTACAGATATAAAGCAGTTATCTGAGCCTCCGGCATTTCAAAGAAGTATTAGCGGACGGGCTTGAAATAATTCGTAATGACGCTCCTGCGTCGCTCTAAGCGTTCGCGGTAGCGTCTCGTAGAGAAGCTATGCCGTTGGCGTTAGCGCAGCGTGTCGCAGACAAGCCTCTCGTAGAGAAGGCTTACGCTGCGCTAACGTAATTCGTAATTCGTAATTTAATTCTTAACTACGAATTACGAATCTGTTAACGATAATTTGTAAATTGCAAAGCAACTGGGTAATCTTCTTGTTTCAGACGCTGCATTACAACTTGCAAGTCATCTTTAGATTTAGCAGAAACCCGCACAGCATCCCCTTGAATTGAGGCTTGTACCTTTTTGAATTCGTCGCGGATCAATTTGGAAATTTGTTTGGCGATTTCCTGACTAATGCCTTTTTTGAGTTTGATTTCTTGACGCACGCGATTACCACTGGCTGATTCAACTTTGCCAAAATCAAAGATTTTCTGGGAGAGGTTACGCTTGGCAGCTTTTTCTCGCAGAATGTTGTGTACAGAATCTAAGGTAAACTCGCTGTCAGTACTAACGTTAATGCTTTCTTCAACTAGCTCGACAGTAGTTTGAGTGTCTTTGAGGTCGTAACGACCTTTAATGTCTCGTATAACTTGATCGACAGCGTTAACCAACTCTTGGCGGTCAAAGTCGCTCACAATGTCAAAAGAAAAAGTAGAAGCCATAAAACATTTTGGATTTTAGATTTTGGGTTTTAGATTGGGGAGGTGAAAGTTGAGTTTAATAAGTTGGGAGTGGGGATTGACAAGAGACAAGGTAGAGGGGGAAGTAAATTCTTTCTTATCTCCTTTGTCCCCTTTGTCTCCCTGATCTCCCTTGCCCTCCTGATCTCCCCAGACTCCCCACTCCCCAATTAACTAC
>NZ_JADEXF010000598.1 GCF_015207245.1 Nostoc cf. edaphicum LEGE 07299 | reverse complement strand
GCAATGCTGCCTGCTAAAGCTGCTGTACCGTTAAGATTACCTGTGATTCCAATTGGTAGTTTGTCAACATTATTCAATAGTTGTACTGGAAAATTATTCACCCGCAATTGACCAGATTGTTCATCACCACCAACGTTACCTGTAAAGGCAATCAGCCTGTTTTGAGATTCGATTCGTAATGGTCGCAAACTTAAAACACCGTTCTCAAAGTTGCCTTCGGCAATCACTTTTTCGGCAGTATAAAAACGATTTCGTTCTTCCTTTTTACCCCAAGCAAAGTCTTGTCCATTCAAATTAAAATCCACTGATAGTCCATTGGCTGTAGCTGTATTGACAGCCACTTCCCCATTGAAAGTCCCCTTTAAGTCTGCCAAATCTGGTATGGGAGTGGAATTAAGTCGCTGTTCTTCCTGTTCTGCCACCAAAGCTTCAATTTCAGAAAACCGTTGGATTTGGGTTAATAAAGGTTCATTTGGCGTTCCTTGGGGATTGGTAGTCAGATCCGCTGCTGTGCCATAGATTTCTGGCGAACCACCAGGCAAATTTTGTAAATCAAATACCCGTGCTACAGCCAGAACATCTTGAATCTCACCCTGTTTGACGTTCAGTCTACCTTGTAATTGAGGCCCTTTAGGGCTTTGAACCACAGTACCGACAACGGCGTAGCTACTTTTCCCTTTGACAAATTCGCTACTAGTGAGTGTAGCTTTACCGTCACCGTAGCGGAATTGAGCAGCTAAACGATCGCCTTTAACCCGGCCAATCTGGGGATTTGCGATCGCTAAATTTCCCGTTGTTGCCAATGTCTGCTGATTAAACAGCAAATCCCCAGTCAACAACCCAGCTATCTTACCAGTACCCAGTCGAGTAATTGGTGGCGGAGTCAAATTCAATATTTGTAAGGGGAAATTAGCAACTTTCAGTGCCCAATCATTTCCTTGAACATTACCTGTGGCTGATGCTTGCTGCCATTTGACTAAGAAAGATTTCGGGCGATTATTGGCATCTAAATTGAAAGATAGGCGATCTCTGGCGAGAAGCCCCTTCGGGTCTACGCTATTACCCGCCAAGTTTAAACTCAAACCGCGTCCCTGTTCTGAATCGATGTTTCCAGTTAACAACGGTTCAAAAGCAATATCTTGCACAACCAAGTCTCGTAAGTTTATTTGCCCTACTACATTTGGTAAGGGCAGCTTACCAGTGATTTGACCATTAAAATCTACTCTCCCCGCCACAGCAACCTGATTGGGAAGATTAATCGGTAACTGTTTTAAGTTGTAATTCTGGGCTTGGACGTTGAGATTTAGGGCAGTAATTTCCGGTATCCCTGGCTTTGTTGCATTGGCTAATATGTTACCAGTAACACTTAAACCGGGAGCAGTTGCTCGCTCAATAGTCAGCCTTTCACCACTCCAAGCGATCGCAGCCGTCAAGGGTTGCTCTAGACCAGGGATACCTTGGGATAATTGCACCTGTCCAGCAGCACGCACATCAGCTAATTTGGACGATCCAAGCGTACCGGCTAATTGCAACTGACCGCCAAACTGTCCCCGCAATTGCTGATTTAACCGATTTAATTCCACACCAGCAGCATCAACTACAGCTTGATAGCGACCATTACCTACTTGGATATTAGAAGCTGCGATCGTTCCACCTGCAACATCTAGCCGTCCCTGACCGTTAGCTTGGATAGTTTGTGGTTGGAAGGATTCAACAGAACCCGCCACGTTGGCTTGACCAGTTAACGTCCCTCGGAACTGCGGTGGTACTGCTGCTAATTGTTGTAAAGGTACATTAGTTGCCTGAACTTGCGCCTGGTATACACCATTACCCACCTGGATATTAGAGGCTGTAATAGTTCCACCTGCAACATTGACCCGCGCCTGACCCATCGCTTGGATAGTTTGCGGTTGGAAGGATTCAACAGAACCTGCCACATTTACTTGACCAGTTAACGTCCCTCGAAACTGCGGTGGTACTGCTGCCAACTGCCGCACAGGTACATTAGTTGCCTGAACTTGTGCCTGGTATACACCATTACCCACTTGGATATTAGAGGCTGTAATAGTTCCACCCGCAACATTTATCCGCGCCTGACCGTTAGCTTGAATAGTTTGTGGTTTAAAAGAATCAACAGAACCCGCTACATCGAACTTACCAGTTAACGCCCCTTGAAACTGCTTTGGTACTTTTCCCAACTTCTGCACAGGCACATTCTTAGCCTGAACTTGCGCCTGATAGACACCATTCGCCACTTGGATATTAGAGGCTGTAACCGTACCCTTGCCAATAGCAAGGCGGCCCTCACCAGTGCCACGGAAGGTTTTCAGGCTGAAATCATCTCTGTTACCTGCGATTTGGAATGTTCCTGCCAAAGGATTATCTAAAGCTGGGGGAGACTGTTTCAATATTTGTCCCAACCGCACACCATTAGCTACAAGTTGAGCCGAGAAGCTTTGGTCTTGCAGTTGGATATTAGAAACTGCAACTGTGCCGCCACCAATTTGAACTCCTGCACCATCACTGCGAATTGTGGCAATTTCAAATGGTGCTGTGCTGCCTGAGAGGAGGAGACGACCATTGAACTGTGCCCCAGCCAAAGAGACATTTTGCAGTTGACTTTTGTCTACAAAGGGTTCTAATTTTACCCCAGAGGCAACAGCCACAGCTTGCCAACGCTCATTGGCATAACTACCAGTTGCCCGAACTGTACCACCACTTACATTCAGAGCCACATTGCGGAAAGAGACGGTGCGATTTGGAGCGATTGCAACCTCGCCTGTTCCGGGGTAAGTTCCATTGGGAGCTTGAAACTGTACCACAGTTTGGACATTAGTAGGAGCGCCAGTTAGTTGAGCTGTAGCTGAGACATTGCCAATTTGAAAGGTCGGTGTTGTTTCGTAGACTTTGGCGATCGCATCCCCTGGAACATTCTTGGCAGCGAAATTTAAATCCAGTCGCGGACTCTTACCAAGTCTAATTGTACCAGCGCCCGTAATCTCACCACCAACTTTGGCTTTACCTTGAATATCTTTTAAGGTAATTAAAGAGGAACTAGTAACAAGCTCAAACTTACTACTGATGCTATTGAAATCAACTTTATCAATTCGGGCAGTTTGAATCGTCGCAACTGAGCCGGAGAGAATTGGCTCTTTAGTTGCTCCAGTAATCTGTAAAGAAGCTTGTACTTGTCCAGCGATCGCTACAGGTAATTTTACCTTGAGAGTCTCTTGGGCATTCGCCAAACTCACCGCATTTACACGCGCTGCCAACTTCAAGCCTGCTTGAGTGTCGATGATTCCCGTAGCCACTAAAGGAATTTTGCCATAGTTGCTAGTCACATTATTTAACTGCAACTCCGTTCCTTGGAAGCGGAGGTTTCCTTGGCTATTGCTCAACAGTTGCGGGACTTTGGGTATTTGCAGCGTTATCCCTTGCACAGTAGCGTTGCCAAACAATAGAGTTTGCTGTCCTGGTGTCAACCGAACTAACAAGTCGCCATTGGCTCGACCCGCCTGTAAGTTCACTGGTAACTTAATCAACCGAGTAATATTCTCAGCCAAAAAATCTTGTGCTTGCACCTGGAAAGTCCCTGCTAGCACCTTAGAACGTGTCTCTCCCTGAATGGAAATATTACCACCACTGTCTGCTTGACCCCCAACTTCAAACCGTATCAACTGATTATTTGCTAAAAGTTGAGCAGATCCATTGAGTTGAGAAAATAGCACCGGCAATTGCTGAGTGTTGTTAGTAGTAGCAGGGCGTTGAGCCTGTCTCTTATACACA
>NZ_JADEXF010000597.1 GCF_015207245.1 Nostoc cf. edaphicum LEGE 07299 | reverse complement strand
GTGAAGCTTATTATGCGTCTAGTTGTTAATTGACTCATAAAAATTTAATCCTAAAGCTTTAACAACTCCGTACTCTCCACTTGTCCTCTAACTAAAAAATATTCTTATACAGCAAGATTTACAGGTTTCTATAATATGGCTACGCACATAGAAATTCCAGTTATTGGCAAAGTTAAGTATCCATCGCGCTGGCTGATCGGGCTGATGGCGGGGAGTGCCTTGGTTGTGGGTACTGTAACAACTTACACCTTGGTAAATCAAGGGGCAAATAAAGAAGATATTACTCAATTAACTGTGCCAGTTGCAGCGCAAAACGTCACGTTGCGGATTACAGCTAGTGGCAAAGTCGTACCAATTCAGAGCGTAAATATTAGCCCGAAGAATCCCGGAGTGCTGTCGCAATTATACGTGGAACAAGGCGATCGCATTCAACAAGGGCAAATTCTCGCCCGCATGGATAGTGCCGGTATTGAGGCTCAAAGGAGCCAGTACCGTGCTAACTTAGCCCAAAGTCAAGCACAGCTAGCCGAAGCCCTTGCTGGTAGTCGTCCTCAAGAAATCGCTCAAGCTAGGGCGCGATTAGCACAAGCTCAAGCCCAGCTAACCCAAGCTAAAGCCGGTAATCGTCCCCAAGAGATTGCTCAAGCTCAATCTCAAGTAGATGCGGCTCAAGCAAGGGTGAATTACACCAGCGAACAGGTAAAGCGTTACCAATATCTATATAAAGAAGGAGCAGAGAAAAAACAATTACTCGATCAAGCCATCAGCGACGACAAAAGTGCTAGAGCCAATTTAGAAGAAGCGAAAAAACGATTATCCTTAGTCCAAAGTGGGACTCGGACTGAAGAAATCGACCAACGTCAAGCCGCTGTTAACGAAGCACGGGCAGCACTGGTACTCTTAGAAGATGGCACTCGTTCTGAGGAAATTGTCCAGCGTCAAGCTGCTGTTGCTTCTGCTGAGGCTCAGTTAAAGGGTGTAGAAGTGCAATTGGAAGATACTATTATTCGCGCTCCTCTGTCGGGAATTGTCACCCAAAAGTATGCCGAACCAGGTGCGTTTGTCACACCCACAACTTCTGCTTCTACTAGTGCATCGGCAACTTCTAGTTCAATTGTCGCCGTAGCAAGGGGTTTGGAAATATTAGCTCAAGTTCCCGAAGCCGATCTTGGCAGAATAAAACAGGGACAGCAGGTGGAAATTGTCGCTGATGCCTATCCCGATCAAGTTTTTAAAGGTCATGTGCGTCTGATTGCTCCAGAAGCAGTGGTGGAACAAGGTGTGACATCCTTCCAGGTGCGGGTTGCTCTCGATACTGGTATAGATAAACTGCGTTCTGGCTTAAATGTGGATCTGACTTTTTTAGGCGATCGCGTTAATAATGCCTTGGTATTACCAACGGTGTCAATTGTCACCGAAAAAGGTAGAACCGGCGTACTTGTACCCGATACAAAGAATAAACCCCAGTTCCGTGAAGTTACAGTTGGGGCACAAATTCAAGACCAAACTCAGATTTTAGAGGGAGTTAAAGAAGGCGATCGCATTTTTGTTAACCCACCCAAAGACTACAAAATTGAAAAGGCTAAAGAACAAAATAATTCGTAATTCGTAATTCGTAATTATATAAGATATGAACCTCCTCGAAAGTATGAATATGGCGGGGAAAACCCTGCTGTCAAATAAACTGCGTAGCGCCCTCACGATGTTGGGTATAGTTATTGGCAACGCTTCGGTGATTGCCATGATTGGCATTGGTGAAGGTGGGCAGAAGTATGTGAATAAACAGTTGCAGTCATTAGGGCCAAATGTGCTATTTGTACTGCCAGGTAATCGAGAAACTCAGCGAATCTCCTTTGAAGTGCCAAAAACTCTAGTTTTGCAAGATGCGGAAGCGATCGCTTCTCAAGTACCAACAGTAGTAGGAGTTGCACCAGAGTTAAACAGAAGACAGGTAGTTACATATCGCAACAGAAACACCGATGTCAACATCATTGGTACAACTCCCAGTTTTCTATCTGTGCGGGATTTTGAAACTGATAAAGGCAGGTTTTTCTCTGAGGTAGACATCAAGCGAAGTAACCAAGTGGTAGTGCTGGGTGGAGACTTGGCAGAAAAACTATTCGGTAATAGTAACCCTGTAGG
The DNA here is from genome assembly GCF_015207245.1 of Nostoc cf. edaphicum LEGE 07299. Lineage (GTDB taxonomy): Bacteria > Cyanobacteriota > Cyanobacteriia > Cyanobacteriales > Nostocaceae > Nostoc > Nostoc edaphicum_B. The sequence continues at coordinate 1,657 of NZ_JADEXF010000597.1, read as the reverse complement.
ACAGCAATTGCGAGTTGGAAATACCAGCTTTCAAGTAATTGGGACGTTAACAGCTAAAGGTTCCAGCGTGGGAGCAGATTATGATGATGCTGCCTTAATACCAATCACCACATCAGCAAACCGACTTGTGGGCAAAAATTCTCCTTATGGTATTGCCTTAGATTATCTCGTTGCTGCCGCTCGTGATTCCGATAGCGTGGATGCAGCAGAATTTCAAATTACTAATTTGCTGCGTCTAAGACACAAAATTAATGGTGAAGATGACTTTACTCTCCGCAGCCAAAAAGATGCTTTGCAAACTGTCGGTCAAATTACAAGTGCATTGACAATTATGCTAGCTGCGATCGCAGGTATATCCCTGTTTGTCGGCGGCATTGGCATCATGAATATTATGCTAGTCTCCGTCACCGAACGCACCCAAGAAATCGGATTGCGAAAAGCGATCGGAGCAACGGAACAAGATATTTTGCTACAGTTCATCATTGAGGCAGTGATTGTTTCCGCAGCTGGCGGCTTAGTCGGGACTGCGGTTGGTGTCAGTGGCATTTTATTAGTGGGAGCCTTGACTCCTTTAGAAGCGAGTCTTTCTCCTGTAGCAATTACTATGGCTGTTGGTGTCTCTGGAGGTATTGGTTTATTCTTTGGCGTTGTTCCTGCACGTCGCGCTGCTAAACTCGACCCGATTGTGGCTTTGAGAAGTGCCTAATACTCTGTCAAGCCAACAATGCTTGGTAAGCAAGTTCGTAGTCAGGACTTTAGTCCTTAATTTTCTAAGCAAGTTCGTAGTAAGGACTTTAGTCCTTAATTTTCTAAGCACTAAAGTGCTTACTACAAACTTTTCATTACTAGCTTAGACATTGTAATAGTTGAGCGATTGATAAAGGCATCGATGCGCGATCGCTACAATCCATTGAAGTAATTTTGCTGAAAAACGGGAAGACTATGGTTAATCCCAAATGGGGAAATTTCTATAAAAATCCTGAACAGCAAAATGCTCAAAAAATCTCTACTTAACTGTTTAATTTTGCCTTTTTCTCTAGTGCCCTGGCTCTGTGTGGGAACGCTTTTTGATTCTCAAGCCAATGCTTTACCAGGACAAAGTACAGAAGAGGTAGGCACTTGGATTAAAGCACATCCGACACTCCGCCCCAGGAGAGGAGAGAAATTATTTGTGCAAAAGACTGATACTGCTGCCCAACGATTTACTTTTCAAGCGTCGGTATTGCCTCCTGGTAGAGTGGAGTTTTCCAAAGACCGTGGCAGAATTCGGACTGAGCGTATTACTATGTATGATGCTATTAACGGCATGACATTTACACGTCTCCAAGAATCCTTGCGGGTGATTTATGGCTTGGAGATTTATCAAGATTACGATCGCGCCCAAGTCGTGTATCAATATCCCAACCAGAAGGTAGTTAATTCAGCGCGTTTGGCTAAAACTCCGATTCGGGAAGCTTTAAAGGGAGAATTACGAGTAGGCGATCGCTATGTATATTGGGTGGAAGTTGCCCAACCCAAGACTGGCAAAGCTTTTACCGGTCAAATGACCGTTTTGCTCAAAACTGATCTAGACAAGTTAGAAAATGAACTGCAAATTCGTTAATGGGCATCTGAGTGCTGAGTGCTGAGTGCTGAGTTAGGAGTGAGGAGTGAGGAG
>NZ_JADEXF010000596.1 GCF_015207245.1 Nostoc cf. edaphicum LEGE 07299 | reverse complement strand
GCCTAAACTATTTTGTTTGGAGAAATACACTATCAGAAGGCTTATAGCAGAACTATCAGAATCCAGTCTGGAGTTATATAGAACCCATCTGATATCTTTTTTAGCTAGTGTTTGAGATATTTACCACTTACCCTTCATCTATTTGTCTGTTTTATAAAAGTTTTTTAAGGGCGATCGCAGCAGCTAAAGTCTAAGAACACTTAAGTCGAACAGTTGTAATGCAACCTTTGATTTATTTATCAGAACATCGATTCTCATAAGTAAAAGGATACTTACTGCCACCCATCGACCTAACCCTTTGTTATTTCCTCAAACTCCGCGATCGCACCTTGATACTTTTAGTTTTAAACTTCAAAGCTAATGAGTAGTGAAAATTACATCATAAGGGAAGGATTGAAGTCATCGAAAAATCTCTTCCATATCTAACCCTGATAAAAAGGAACGGTTAAAATACTTTGTTGATGCACTAATTCAAGAGGTCAAGAAACACAAATAAATACGTAGGTTTGTCCAGAAATTACAGCTATTTTCAGGTAAATAGACCACACGTAGGGACACAGCATTGATCATTGGTGTCAACTTAACCTGAAAGCCAGCCTAGAATCAGCTTTTAGATATTGTCTCCTTGTCTCGTTCCCAGTCTCAGACTGGGAATGCCGTCCTAGAGGCTCCGCCTCCCTTGCTGGCGGCAGAGCCGCCAAGAACAGCATTTCCAGCCCAGAGGCTGGAAACGAGATTTGAAAAGGCTTTTAGCTTAATTTGACACCAATGAGCATTGCTGTGCCCTTACGACGATGTGGTTCAAATACATGAAAATTGCCGTAAGTTACAGTTTCAACCCCTGTCACACGGAAATCGGTTCTTCAATATTTACCACCACAGCTTGTAGTTCCTTCGCTTTCTCCTCCGGTAAAGCATCATTGGCAAACATCCCTGCTGCAAGTTCGGTTCCCGCCAGATACTTTAGCCTTTCGCTTGTCCGATATGGTGGAAAAAACTCGGCGTGTAAATGCGCTTCGGGATGCGCTAAACCGTCAGTTGGTGCTTGGAACCAAGCCATCAAGTAAGGAAACGGGCGATTCCACAAACCATCATACTTGAGAGTGACAGTTTTTAAAGCTTTGGCAAGTCCCCAACGTTGTTCTGGGGTAAGTTCCATAAAAGTGCCAACTGGCTCTTTGGGCGCAATCCAGACTTCATAGGGGTAACGAGCGCAGACTGGGACAAATGCGATCGCATACTCATCTTGATAAATAATCCGTTGATTGTCTGCAATTTCCTTCTGAATCAAGTCTTGCAGTAAACCCCGTTGATGTTCTTTATAATACTCCTGCTGCATTGACAGCATCCGCGCCGGAACAGGCGGTATAAAAGGATAAGCGTAAATTTGCCCGTGAGGATGGTGCAATGTTACACCCACCTCTACCCCTTTATTTTCAAAGGGCAACACATACTGAATTTCAGGATTTAGTCCTAGTTCGCGGGTGCGATCGCCCCACACTTTCAACAGCAAATCTAGATGATCCAACTGTAAAGAACTCAGCGAGGCGCGGGCATCTTGGGTAAAAACCACTACCTCACAGGCTCCATTAGCTGGTAACGTTTCCACGATCATATCAGGTGGATTGTTGGCTGTCAGACTCATTGAGGGAAAGCGGTTATCGAACACTGCCACGTCATACTTGCCTTGGGGTAGTTCCGTTGGGAACTTAGGGTTGGTGGTAGGTGCGAGGGGATTATATTCTGGGGGCGGCATGAATGTCCGCCCTTGACGGTGACTAGCATAAGCTACCCATTCACCCCGCAAGGGGTGCCAGCGCAGGTGGGGATTAGCTTGCACTGGCTCATTACTAGGGCTAGTGGCTTCTAACTGACTAGTAATTGGGTAGCGACTGTATAACTTTAGTTTGCGTCCGTCGGGCTTTAACAGCTTGTGGGAGTACATAAACCTTGTCCTGAGAGGGTTGCTGCGCGGATTGCCTCAATGGGAAATTTCGGCGTGCGATCGCCGTACAATAAACCGTTAGCTTCTTGGAAGGTATCTGTCAATTGTGTGTAACAGAATCCGCTAAATAGCTCAATGTTGTTAACTGTTTCCAAGAGAGCCGCGTATTTCATTTGTAATTCGGAGATATTCGAGCAGTTTTCATATCCCCAAGCTTGCTCTGCATTCGGTTGATCGAGAGGGGCATAAGCAATACCACCAAACTCGGTCAACATTACTGGTTGTCCCTGATGGGGATAGTTATCCAGAGTAAGAATGCGTCCTCCAGGGCGGCTACGCTCAAATAGATCCGATATCTGAATATCCGGTCTGTAGCGATGGGCTAATCGCTCAGGGTGGCGGTCATAATCGTGAATAGCGAGGATGTCGGTATCTGTACTTTCCCAACCATCGTTACCAATTACTGGGCGAGTCGGATCGAGAGTCTTGGTTAGATGATACATTGCCAATACGTAGTTACGATGAGCCGCCGTCTCAGTCAAATTTGGCACTCCCCAAGATTCATTAAACGGAACCCACGCCACAATACAAGGATGGCTAACATCTCGCTTGATGATTTCTGTCCACTCCCGCGTCATCCGTTCCACAGCTTTTGGGGTGAAACGGTAAGCGCTAGGCATCTCCTCCCATACTAACAACCCTAAAACGTCTGCCCAATATAAAAAGCGGGGGTCTTCAATCTTTTGGTGTTTGCGTACTCCGTTAAAACCCATAGCTTTGACGAGTTCTACATCACGCCGCAATGCTTCGTCACTAGGTGGAGTCATTAATGTCTCAGGCCAATACCCTTGGTCGAGAACTAGGCGCAGATAGTAGGGGCGACCGTTGAGCATAAAGCGATCGCGCTGAATGCTGACAGTCCGCATTGCTGTATAAGATTGCACTTCATCTAAAAGACGATCTTTATCCCATAGCTGAATTTGGGCATTTATCAGCGTCGGCTTTTCTGGACTCCACAGTAATTCATTACGGCAGTCGTCAATACCCGGATCGCTCAGAACAATGCGGCGGCTAATTTCCCCATTGAATACTTCATAAGTATCGCTTGCTAACACGCGATCGCCAGCGCTGAGTTTAATTTTAATTTGGACACCTGAAGTAGGTAAATTACCAGCCAGCCCAGCTTCAAACCCAATTTCCCACCGTTCGCAGTCGGGAATCCAACGAAGATTACCGATATAAGTCTCACCTACGCTCTCCAGCCAGACTGTCTGCCAAATACCGCTCGTGCGAGGATACCAAATACTATGGGGTTTCAACTGCCAATCTTGTTTACCACGAGGTTTGGCGAGGTCGTGCGGATCGTCTTGCGCCCACACTGTTACCTTGGTTGTACCACTGTCATTTAAGGCATGAGTAATATCGAGAGTGAAAGAGGTGTGTCCGCCTTCATGCTCGGCTATGTATTTATCGTTTACCCACACACGAGCGCGATAGTCCACAGCGCCAAAGTGTAACAGTAATCTGCCGTCCTCTGGTGGTGTTTCAAATTCTCGCTCGTACCAGCAGTTTGGATGAAACCCGCGATCGTTAATCCCACTTTTGGTAGATTCGGGCGCATAAGGAACTTCTATATGATGAGACCATTCGGAAAAATCGCCGGGTTCGACACATTTTCCTTGGTCATCAAATGCAAATTTCCACAGCCCATTTAAAGATTGCCAGTGCGATCGCTTTAACAATGGTCGGGGATGTGCTGCTGTTAAGTCCACAAAATTACTATCAGTTTTAGAGGCTAATTTAACCTCAGGATTTTCCAAAATTTTTAACAATTTCATCAAATTTTCTCCTTATCCATAAC
>NZ_JADEXF010000595.1 GCF_015207245.1 Nostoc cf. edaphicum LEGE 07299 | reverse complement strand
ACTCATAACTTATAACTTATAACTTGTAACTAAAGACGGGTCTGAAGACGGATCTGATCGTTACCACAAGGCACGAATTGGTTCGTTGCCTTGATTTGGATCGCTAGATGGTGTGCTTGTTTCTGAAGAATTTGTATTGCTGTCAGTTGAGTCATCAGCAGAATTCTGAGCAACGTTACTCCTGTTGTCAGGTCTTGGGGCTACAATACCGCGCCTGTTTTCGTTTGTTTCAGTTGTTTGATTTCCTTCTGTTGCAGTTTCTTCATTATTGCTGCCACCACTGCCATTAACATTGATATTGGCTGGCAGGACTTCTGATTTCTTGTCACTAGGAGCGTTAGCAGTTTGTACGCCCATCGGAAAGTTGATGCCTAGTAATGTACCAAGCAGAATGGCTAAACCGCCAGCCATTAAAATTAAGGGTGTCCATCTACCCATCTTGTCTTAACTCCTTTTTAACCTTTTGGTGTCCACACTATTCGAGAACCTTGTCCCCAAAATCCATCAAACTTTGTCACTTTCACATCGCCTAAAACCTGAGTTTGACAGGCTAAACGTAAGTCTGTTGTAGGAGAATGGGGAGGAAGCGAACGGCGTGCTCGATCGCGCCAGTTCGCTGCTGAGACTTTGCCCTCTACCTTAACCGCGCAGGTACCACAACTGCCAATGCCCCGACAGTTTATTACCTTAGCACCGTCATTGTAGAGGTCAATACCATTTTGCAGCAAAATCTTGCGCAGATTGCTTCCATGCTCGCAATCAATTGTTTTACCTTCAGCTATTACTTTAGGCATTTTTAAATTGCCAAACTGGCTTTTTGTTGTATATTGACACATTGCCTCGAAAGTTGTCTCGTCGGTCCCAGTTTTATGACCACAAATTCTTCACCTCAACTTTGGCTCTATGACACTACATTACGGGATGGCACTCAGCGCGAGGGGCTATCTGTATCGATAGAAGATAAGTTACGCATTGCCCGTAGACTCGATCAACTGGGAATTCCCTTTATTGAAGGTGGTTGGCCTGGTGCCAATCCCAAGGATGTACAATTTTTCTGGCAACTCCAAGAAGATCCGCTCAAACAGGCTGAAATTGTCGCTTTTTGTTCGACTCGACGCCCCAACTCTACTGCCGCCACCGAACCGATGCTACAGGATATTTTGGCGGCAGGAACTCGCTGGGTAACAATTTTTGGCAAGTCTTGGGATTTACACGTGACAACAGGACTCAAGACGACATTAGAAGAAAATTTGGCGATGATTCGCGACACCATTGAGTACCTCCGTTCTCAAGGTCGTCGCATTATCTACGATGCCGAACATTGGTTTGATGGCTATAAGCACAATCGAGATTATGCTTTACAGACATTAGAGACTGCGATCGCTTCTGGTGCGGAATGGCTAGTCCTTTGTGATACCAATGGTGGCACTTTACCCCACGAAATTAGCCAAATTGTTCAAGATGTCATTAGTCATTTGTCATTCGTCATTAGTCAAGAACCAATGACTGAGGACAAAGGACAAAGGACAATTCCCCAAATTGGAATTCATACTCATAACGATTCGGAAATGGCGGTTGCTAACGCAATAGCCGCCGTAATGGCAGGGGCAAAGATGGTACAGGGCACAATTAATGGTTACGGTGAACGTTGCGGTAATGCTAACCTCTGTTCGTTAATTCCCAATTTACAACTGAAGGCGGGTTACAGTTGTATCACAGAAGACCAGCTCACACAACTTACAGAAGCTAGTCGTTTTGTGAGTGAGGTCGTCAACCTTGCGCCAGATGAACACGCTCCCTTTGTGGGACGTTCGGCTTTTGCCCATAAGGGCGGTATTCATGTATCAGCAGTGGAACGTAATCCCCTGACTTACGAACACATTCAGCCGGAACAAGTCGGGAATCGTCGCCGCATTGTGATTTCGGAACAGTCTGGACTGAGCAATGTTTTAGCCAAAGCCCGCAGTTTTGGGATTGAATTGGATCAACAAAAGGCAGAGGCTAGGGAAATTCTCCAGCGCCTCAAAGATTTGGAGAGTGAAGGATTTCAATTTGAAGCAGCAGAGGCCAGTTTTGTGCTGTTGATGCACGAAGCTTTGGGAGGCCGCCAGAAGTTTTTTGAAGTCAAAGGTTTTCAAGTCCACTGCGACTTGATTGAGGGGAAAGAAACTAGCAATGCCCTAGCTACAGTCAAAGTCGCCGTTGACGGCAAAAATATTTTGGAGGCGGCGGAAGGTAACGGGCCCGTTGCAGCTTTGGATGCAGCTTTACGCAAGGCTTTGGTGAACTTTTATCCCCAAATTGCAACCTTTGATTTGACAGATTACAAAGTACGGATTCTCAACGGACATACGGGCACGGCGGCAAAAACTCGTGTGTTGGTAGAATCAGGCAATGGTCGTCAACGCTGGACAACGGTAGGGGTTTCTACCAATATTTTGGCGGCTTCCTATCAAGCAGTGGTAGAGGGTTTAGAATACGGTTTGTTGTTACATTCCCAAGCAGAAGCAGCTTTAAAAGCTTCTAGTTGACAAAAGGGATATGTAGTGTAGGGAAAGTTTGCGTTTTTCGATGAAAAGGGGAAGCGATCGCACTTTGGCGATCGCTTCGTACAATCTATTAAGACTTTTGTGCTTATGTAGCCAAAAAGCGGTTGTGAAAAGTAGCTCTACCAATTGCGCCATCCACCTTTGGGTACAACTTCATTATTAGACTTCAGCCCGTGACTTTGCAACAGAGTTTGATATTCTGTGCTGCTTGCCCAACGGTCAATTTCTCGCGCCCGTAGCACTGGCACTGGATGGGTTAATTGGGCTGTACGGGCAGCTTTGACCATTTCACCCAGTTCTGTCTTGCTAATATCATCGTAAGCGCGGGCTTGGGCAACAAAGGCATCGAGATTCAGTTGGGGCGCTAAGGTGGGAGAACCACCAGCCAACTTCATCAACACGGACATGACCACTTTCGGGTCTTGAGTTGCTAGTAATGCGGCGCGATCGCAGGTAAACTCAGCACAACGTACCCATTCCAAAAGTTGCGCCTGTATGGCTTGAGCAACGATTGTACCGACATTGGGCACAATCGCCGCAGCTAATATTAATAAATTTACAGGAGTCAAGTAAACGCTATGGTCACACTTGAGATGCCCTAACTCATGGGCGATTACTGCCTGTATTTCCTCTGGTGTGAGAATATCAATCAGGGAAGTATGTATTACAACAAAAGGCTGCTTACCCCGTACAGCAAAAGTATAAGCGTTGGGAGCCGGATGCTGGCGGACGTACAACTGGGGAGGATCAATATCCAGGATTTTACAGGCATCTAACAACAGCTTGTATAAATCGGGTAGTTGCTTTTCACCCACCAAAATGCTAGAGGCAATATTTTCCACATAGAAAACCTGCTCTGCCATTGGCCCAAGCCAATTTCGCACCAACATATCTATGCCTGGTATCTGCTTGAGCGCTCTGGTAGCTTCCAGGTCTAATGGATGACGAAATGAGTCAGCTTTTAAACCAATCAGCGGGGTTTTGAAGAAGGACATAGTGCAACAAGCTATAAAAAAATACAACTATGGAATCTGGCTGGATAGATAAACAGCCTCCCACAGTTAGTATAACGATTTCATTAAGGGGAGCAGTATTTTTAGCTTCTCGCGATCGCAAACTCTTAAAACTCTTATTCGTCGTTGAGAAAACTAAGCATGAGGCCGGATTTAGTGACACGATCAAAAGTGATCGTGTTTTTCTGTTGTCACTATGAAGATATTAGTACTGAATGCCGGATCGAGCAGTCAAAAGAGTTGCC
>NZ_JADEXF010000594.1 GCF_015207245.1 Nostoc cf. edaphicum LEGE 07299 | reverse complement strand
TATAAATGAAAATCGAACCAGCTGATGCAGGGCCGTCGTTAACAGCAGAGCCAACCCGCTACTTTTTGTTTTGATCGTCGCCAGATGTTTGAGTGCTGCTCATGCCGTACTTGCGGAGGAAGCGCTCTACTCGACCCTCAGTGTCAATAATCTTCTGAGTACCGGTATAAAATGGGTGATTTCCAGACCAAACATCTACATGCAATTCTGGCTTGGTAGAGCCAATGGTCATAACAACTTGACCGTTGCAGTAAACTTTAGCATCTGGATACCACTTGGGGTGAATATCAGCTTTAGCCATTGTTCTTTTTGTGATGAATCTATATAAATTATAACTTTCAGGGTTCAATTGAAGCTAGAAGAAGAGAGAAGGGAACGGGTTACAGCTAACAGAAAACTATCACCTGTCCCCTGTAACCTATCACCTTCTTCACCAATGCCCAATTCTCTAACGCTTAGAGTACTGAGGCGCTTTCCGAGCTTTATGTAAACCATATTTCTTCCGCTCTTTTGCTCTGGGATCGCGAGTCAAATAACCTTCGGTTTTCAAAGGTGGGCGGTTGTCTGGGTCAAGTTGGCACAAAGCACGAGCAACTCCCAAACGAACAGAATCAGCCTGTCCGGTCAAGCCGCCGCCTTCTGCTTTCACCAAAATGTCATATTCGTTTTCTAGTCCCAGAGTTTCCAGGGGTGCTTTAATGACTCCCAGGTAGTTGGGGTTGAATTGGAAATACAAGGTTCCATCTTTACCGTTCACAATCAGTTGACCGGTGCCTGGAACCAAGCGTACCCGTGCTACTGCGTTCTTACGACGGCCAGTACCCCAGTATACGGCGCGACCGCTATTAGCATCTGCTACTACCATTAATTTTCTTCTCCAGGAATTGTACTAACTTTTAGTTCTTTAGGTTTTTGAGCATCGTGGGGATGCGTAGGCCCAGCGTAAACTTTCAGCTTGGTGAACAACTGCTTACCGAGGCTATTTTTAGGTAGCATACCTTTAACAGCCTGTTCTAAAATTCGCTCTGGTATGCGGTCTTGCAGTTTAGCGAAAGTTTCGGTTTTCATTCCACCGGGACGACCAGAATGGCGGCGGTAAAGCTTTTGAGTACGCTTTTTGCCTGTAACTGCTACTTTCTCGGCATTGATGACGATTACGAAGTCACCTGTATCAAGATGAGGTGTATATTCGGGTTTCTTTTTGCCTCTCAATACCTGAGCGATTTCGCTGGCGAGGCGACCGAGGCGTTTATCGGTGGCATCTACTATGTACCACTCACGCTCAAGGGATGCTTGAGAAGGAAGGTATGTTTTAACTGTTGTCATTTGTCATTTGTCCTTTGTCATTTTTAATTTGTCATTAGTCATTTGTCCTTTGTCATTTGTTATTTGTCCTTTGTCCTTTGTCAGTTGTCCTTAGTTATTCACTAATGACCAATGACTAATGACCAATGACTAATGACCAATGACTAATGACTCTTGACTAGTGACGAACTTTGGCAAGGTGTCGTACCAAATCTCTTTCGGAAAGGGAAAATCGGGATAGCCGACTCGCAACAAGCACAAGCCTTGAGGCGGTGCGGCATATTTCACTTCTTCCCGGCGTTCTTCTTTCCAAAGTTCGGTGAAGTTAGAAAGTGTTCGTTGTCCAGAACCTACTTCTACCAGCATCCCTACCAACAGCCGTACCATGCCATACAAAAATCCATCTGCCTGTATTTCAATATGGATAAATGGCCCACTGCGACGACACTCTACTGCTTGCACCTCTACCCAGGAATGCGATCGCTTTGAGCCTGCACGGTGAAAAGCAGCTAAGTGATGCTTTCCCAAGAGAGGTTTTAGGGCAGCTTGGATTAAAGATTCATCCAGGGGTGCATAATAATAATGCCAACTGAAGGGTCTTACAAACAAGTTAAGCCGATCTTCAGTATATATTGTGTAGCGATACCGTCGATAGGCTGCACTAAAGCGAGCGTGCCAACGGTTATCGACACTAGCTGAAGCCCTGATTAATATATCTGGCGGCAGGTAGCTGTTGAGGATTGTTGCCCACTTGTGAGGCGGAATGAAACCTGTTGCTTCAAAATGGGCTACTTGAGCAGCAGCATGAACTCCAGAATCGGTTCGCCCAGCACCGTGTAATGTTACATGATGCCCAAGAATAGTTGCGATCGCAATTTCGATCTCTTCTTGGACTGTCCGGTGTTGTTTTTGCCGTTGCCAGCCATGAAAATGAGTGCCCAGGTATTGGATTACCAAGGCTACTCGATGAGTTTGTGTAGGCTGGTGGCTTTCTAACATACAGATTTTGTCCTTTGTCTTTTGTCATTTGTCCTTTGTCACTTGTCCTTTGTTATTCACTAATGACCAATGACTAATGACTAATGACCAATGACCAATGACTTAAACCAATTCAATTATTGCCATTTTTGCATTATCACCACGACGCGCTACGGTACGCAGGATGCGGGTATAACCGCCCTGGCGATCGCCATATCGAGTTGGAGCTTGCTCAAATAGAGCGTGAACCAGTTGTTTGTCGAAGATATAGCCAAGGGCTTCCCGACGTGCTGATAAGGAGCCATTTTTGGCTAGGGTAATCATTTTTTCCACTTCACTTCGCAGAACTTTTGCTCTAATTAAAGTGGTGGTGATCTTACCATGACGGATCAGCTCGGTGGCGAGCGATCGCAGTAAAGCACGGCGTTGATCGGCTGGTTTACTGAGTTTTTTGACGCGACAACGGTGACGCATAATTATGCACTATGAATTACGAAGGTTTTTCTTAAGGGTGTTTAGAGCCTCTTTCCATTGGCAGGGTGATGCCCAAGCGTCGCTGCAAAGCTTCCACGACTTCTTCTGCTGACTTCTGCCCAAAGTTCTTAATTTCTAAGAGGTCTTCTTGGGTATAATCCAACAAATCTGCCACAGAGTTAACTTGTGCCCGTTTGAGACAGTTATATGCCCGCACAGAAAGTTGCAACTCTTCGATGGGTATCTGGGCAGTTGGGTCGTCTGGAATATCGGAACCTGTGTCTGTTGGTTCTAGGGAGATGTCTTTCAACGGGTTGAATAAATCTACCAAGATCGCAGCGGCAGAAGATAGTGCCTCTTGAGGAGAAATACTGCCATTTGTCCAAACTTCCAACAGTAGTCGGTCTTTTGGAATCAAGCCTTCTCCACGAGATTCTTCAACACTGTAGTTGACTTTTCGCACCGGCATAAATATCGAGTCAATTTGAAGAAAATCCAACGATGTGGCTTCCTCACGTCCTCGCTCTACGGTGCGATAGCCTTTGCCTTTCTCGATCCGAAATTCCATTTCCAGCTTTCCACCCTCAGCGATGGTGGCTACATATTGAGTCTGATCGATGACTTCTACTTCACTGGGCAAATCAAAATGTGCCGCAGTGATTGTCGCTGGGCCGCTAACAAGTAATCTACCAATCTGGGGCTGCGAAGAATAGTTTTTCAGGATAACTTCCTTCATTCTCATGAGGATTTCCAGCACATCTTCCCGCACGCCCGGAACTGTGGCGAACTCATGTGAAACGCCCGCAATTCGCACTGCTGTAACTGCTGTACCTTCTAAATTAGACAGTAAAACCCGCCGCAGTGCGTTGCCAACAGTTGTTCCTTGACCGCGTTCTAGAGGTTCCAATACAAATTTACTGTAATGGTTCCGACTTTCTTCGGTATTCGACTCTACACATTCAATTTGAAACTGCGCCACGGATGAGCCTCCCTTTTTCTAAGGTGCTGCTAGCAGACAAATCAATTGCCTCCAGAATTGAATTTATGTCCT
>NZ_JADEXF010000593.1 GCF_015207245.1 Nostoc cf. edaphicum LEGE 07299 | reverse complement strand
GTGCAAATAGAACAGCGATCGCAGCTTCATGCAGGCTATCCATATAATTTAAGTTGTGATTACAGTGCGATCGGCAAATTTTTCAATTTTCTGTTAAATAATGCTGGAGATCCATATATTGAACCAGATTTTGGTCTCCATTCTCGTAAGTTTGAGCAAGAGGTGTTATCTTTTTTTGCCGAACTCTATAAAATTCCAGAAAATCAGTTTTGGGGTTATGTTACTGCTGGCGGAACTGAAGGTAATTTATATGGGATGTTCTTAGCAAGAGAAATCTACCCTGATGGCATTCTTTACTCATCACAAGACTCTCATTACTCCATACCAAAAGCGGCAAAATTATTCCGCATCCAACACAACATTGTTAACTCACAAATTAATGGAGAGATGAATTATGATCATTTTGAAAAACTCATTAGCGAAAATCGTAATTATCCTGCGATCATAAATTTAAATATTGGGACTACTGTCAAAGGCGCAATTGATAACTTAGACAAAGTTCTCGAAATTTTAGAGCGTAATCAAATTAAAGATTACTACATTCATTGTGATGCCGCCCTTTCAGGATTAATATTACCTTTTCTAGATGGCGCTCCACAAGTTAACTTTCAAAAACCCATAGATAGTATAGCTATTTCTGCTAAATTCATTGGTTCACCCTTGCCTTGCGGTGTAGTTTTAACCAAGAAAAAATGGGTAGAAAAAGTTGAAACAGCAATTGAATATATTGGTTCATCAGATACAACCATTCTGGGTTCTAGGAACGGTCATACCCCTCTGATTCTCTGGTATGCAATAAAAACAAGAGGTTATGATGGATTAGCCAAAGAAGCAAAGACTTGTATAGATAATGCTCAATATCTTTTCCAACAACTTAAAATCAGAGAATATCCATGTATGCTCAATAAATTTTCCAATACCGTAGTGTTTCAAAAACCTTCTCAAAGGTTAATTAAAAAGTGGCAGCTAGCGATTTATGAAAATTGGGTACACATTATAGTCATGCAAAATATCGATCGGCACAAAATTGATACTTTTGTTAACGAACTTTTGTTAGAAGAAGGGTTAGTTGATAACGTAGAAAATTTCCAGCTACAATCAGCGCTACACTAAAAATAGATTGTCAAGTGAAATTAATCGCCCAGTTTGAGAAGATATTTCTCTAAACAGAATTTTCTCCCAAGATTTTATCTTTTTAAAAAGTTTCTTCCGCACAAGTTAGCAGCAAGTAGTATTTCTACTTCTGCCCGTTCCATAGGTGGTAAGAAGAAATACCCTTGCCCATAATCACATTGTAAAGCCTTCAATTGGGCTAATTGGTCTACAGTTTCTATGCCTTCTGCTGTTACAGACATATTTAAATTATGGGCTAATGTCACAATCGCTCGAATAATTTCTAAATTTTCTCCTCGACTACCTATACTGGTGACAAAAGAGCGGTCAATCTTAATGGTTTTGATTGGTAGGCGATGTAGATAACTTAAGGATGAATAGCCAGTCCCAAAATCATCCATGTGCATCTCGACATTCAGCGCTGTTAATTGGGAAAGCACAGTGGTAGCTAAATCAAAATTATCCATCAACAAGCTTTCAGTAATTTCCAATTTCAAACAGCATGGCTCCAGTCCAGTTTGCTGCAAAATATGTTTAACCTGTTTAAACACATCAGGTTGCGTAATTTGTTTACCAGAAAAATTTACGCTAATCGTCAAAGGTTGTGAGGTAGGAAATTGTTTATGCCATTTGTGCATTTGGTGACAAGCTTCATAAAGCACCCATTGCCCAATACTAACAATCATTCCAGTTTCCTCAGCCAAGGGAATAAAATCTTGAGGGGAAATAAGTCCTCGTTCTGGATGATGCCAACGTATCAGTGCCTCAAATCCAATAATTTTGCCAGTTGTTAGTGAAATAATTGGCTGGTAATTAAGGCGAAATTCTTCTTGCTTTAGCAGCGCATTTCGCAGAGCAGTTTCTAACTCTAAGAGCAAAGCTGCACCCTCGTGCATCTTTGGATCAAAAACCTCATAACGTGCCTTACCAAGTGATTTTGCACAATACATTGCCACATCGGCATCGCGTAGAATTTGCGCTGCTTGCTCATAATCTGCTCTACTTAAAGCAATGCCAATACTAACATTAGTAAACACCCGATGCTCATTTAATTGAAATGGCAAAGCTAGTACCTTTTTAATTCGCTCGGCCACCTGTATCGCGGTGTTGATATCCTCAATTTCCCCAATTAAGATTGTGAACTCATCTCCGCCAAAACGAGCTATTATGTCTTCGCCTCGCAGAACTGACTTGAGCCGATGAGAAATTGCAATCAAAAGTTGATTTCCTAGTAGATGTCCGAGGCTGTCATTAACAACTTTAAAGCGATCTAGGTCTAAGAAGAGTACGGCAAATAAATAATTATTTTGCTGTTTAGACTGTTCTATTGCCTGCTGCACCCGCTCCAGAAATAACCGTTGATTAGGTAATCCAGTTAGCCCATCATGAAGACTATTGTGCAGTAATTGTTCTTGTGCTTCTTGACGTTTAATAATGTCTTGTTGAAGTTGTTGATTAACTCTAATAAGTTCAATAGTGCGTTCTAGCACCAACTGCTCAAGTTGATAACGATACTGGACTAACTCCTTCTCTGCTAGCTTCCGCTTAGTGATGTCACGAACAATAACAATATACTCCCGTAGCAGAGAATTAAATGGCTGGGAAATCGTCGATTCAACAATTCGCAAACCTTGGTTAATTTTCAAGCTTTGCTCACTTCTAGTAGACCATTGCTCCGGTTTGCCGTGATAGCATATTAGAAGTTGATTCAAGTTTTGCCCAAGCAACTGCTGAATGCTTGTTTGAAATAATTCTTCAGCAGCAGCATTTGTCTGAGAAATTGTCCCGTCTTCATCTAATACTAAAACAGTATCTGGAACAGTATCGAGAGTAGTGATAAATAGGTTTCTTGCTTGTTTGCGTGCTTCATCAATAGCAATAATTTGTGGTAAGGTTGTCCAACAAGCGATCGCAACCCCTGCAAAAGAAAGCGTCACTAATAAAATCGCTAGGAAAGAATTTTGAGGATGATTAGAAAATCTATCTACAAAATCGCGAATAACCCAACTGATTGTGGCAGTAATACAAATCAATGATACTAAAACAATCACTTGTAATACTACAAAATCTGGATTATTTCTACTAGACTTAGTATCGTAACGCTGTGTCCACCAATTTGGGTGTAATGGCGCAAATCTTAACCGACCTAGCACTAAATCTCCAATCGACAAAATAATGGGTAATAATAATCCCACTAAGAAATATCTCCAATTGCAAGCTAAACCTCCCACTATTAGAACTACCGCTTCGACCAAGAAAAAACCAAGTGACCACCAAGGCCATAACACGTATGATTTGCCACGACACATCCATAATCCCAGATGTAGACCCATAATAGACATGAGATAACAAGTGCCTGCTACTGTGACAAGTTGAGATATATTTCCCAAATTTAGACAAAGCAAACTGAGGAGAAAGGTAACTAAAATAGCAGGCCCAAGGACACCTTGACGGGAAACTAATGCAAATATAGGAGAAAGCTGTCTGTCTAAGGCAAGCTGGTATAATATCCGAGGAGAGTTAGAAACTGCTGTAGCAGAACTTAGGAGGCAAGATATAGTAATCAAAAGTGTTACTAAAAAGGGGGCAGATTCACCCCAAAAAGGCTTAGAAGCCGCTACTAGATTTAAGAACGCATCCTCACCTATTGTTGAATCTGGAGCAGAACACATTAATACCCAAGAACCACCTAAAAAC
>NZ_JADEXF010000592.1 GCF_015207245.1 Nostoc cf. edaphicum LEGE 07299 | reverse complement strand
GCACTCAGAACTGTTTTGCCCAATGCCCAATTTAGTGCAAACGTCGTTACAGCAATTTCATTTATTAGCAGAGTAATCTGTAATTACCCTCCGATTGCTTAACCAAACCGCCCTATTATATTTAGTGGCGGTTTTTTTTAGCTGATTAATTTTTTATACAATTTTTCGTCTGAGATTTTGATTTATTCAAAAAGTTATACGGGTTTAGGATCTGGAAATTGGGATTGGGTATTTTGTTCAGATATGGGGAAAGTTTGATAATAACTTACTACACCTCTAGGCTACCTTCTAAAACTTTTTTACTCTACCTTTATGTAGATTGACAAAATGGCTGTGATATTACATAAATTGCAAAATTTAAATTCTTAAATAATTGTTTAGTGATATCACTGAATCCATTCTGCCTTGTACAGCTAATGTATCTGTGTTTATTCGGTAGTTATCATTGGTTACAAAAATCATTACTACCTATTTCTTCTCTGGTGTCAAATATTTTGTGTATAACTACTATATAACAATCAAAAGCACTGAATATCTATCAGTGCAATTGCGGTTTTGTGTCCTGTATCACAAATTAGCAATTCCAGTAAAATGACCTTATCAAAGGCTTTATAGAATGTTATACTCATGAAGTATCGGATAAATATGTTTTGCTAATTAATCTTTAATCAGCGAAAAAATGTAACTTATGATGCTGTCAAAGTTTGCTTTGCGTATGCAACCCGTTACACCATACAGGGAAACACCTAAAAATATTAATTACAAAATAAAACATGATTTGTTTACTCGTAACTTTGTATTAAGAATTCCATGTATAAAAAGACTACTATGACAGTTGTATAACTGGTTTAAATTGTAGAATGCTACACATTTTACAGTTTAAAAATAGCTAAAATAGCATTAATACTCTCACTCAGAGAGTCAACCTACACAGTGTTACGAAGAACTTCAATTTTGTATGAATTCAAATAGCCAGTCTGCCAATGCCGCTACATATTCCCAACGTTTGGCAGACATTGTGGGAACTGCGATCGCTCTGTTGACTCTTACCCTACCCGTATTTGTCATCGCCCACTATTCTTCAACTAATGTTGAAAATAACCAGCAACCTCTAATCCAAAATATACAAGAAAATCAAGATTGATCGAGCTTCCCAGTCGCATTTCCTCATGAGAAGACCTACAAAAAGCAGAACACTGATTTTGTAGACAATCTCTGAAGATGTGGGTGTAGTTAGTCAAAAATAAGCTAAATCTGGATTGTGTGACTCCAGATTTCAGTTGTCTTAACAAAGTTACGACAGAAATCCCTTTAACAGCAATTAAGGGCAGAGGATATCCATAATACCCTCTTGGAAAAAGCGTTGCGAAGTTTGCTCGTAACGCTTTTTCTATTTTTTGGCTAATTCAAGGGAACTGGGGAAATGAGGGAACAAGGTGACAAAAGCTAGAACTTACAACAAGTCTTTCCCCTTGTCCCCAATTCTCCTTGTCCCCTTGTCCTCTTCCCCATGCCATAGAACAAATACCTTGGGAAGAGATCCATATTGCCCTAAAATTCTACACGGGGAGCGAAGTTGACTGAGTGCCCCCATGATTCACCGTTATCAGAGGAGTTTTTTGTGGACTTATCTCGTGTTCCTGCCCAACCGAAATCTGGTCTAATCAACGTTCTCATTGAAATTACTGGCAAAAGTAAAAACAAATACGAATACGACAAGGAACTACAAGCTTTTGCTCTAGACCGAGTACTTTATTCCTCAGTACAATATCCATACGACTACGGCTTTGTACCCAATACTTTGGCTGATGATGGCGATCCCCTAGATGGTATGGTCATAATTGACGAGCCGACTTTTCCCGGCTGTATTATTGCTGCACGACCAATTGGCTTTTTGGAGATGATTGACGGTGGCGATCGCGATGAAAAAATCCTTTGTGTTCCTGACAAAGATCCGCGCTACACTCAAGTAAAATCCCTGAAAGACTTAGCACCACACCGTTTAGATGAAATTGCTGAATTTTTCCGTAGTTATAAAAATTTGGAAAAAAAGGTGACTGAAATTCTCGGTTGGCAAGATGTGGACAAGGTTGCAGCTTTAGTAGAAAAATCCGTCAAAGCTTATAGAGGATAATAGAGGAGTTAGGAGTTAAGAGTTATAAATTTTTATTCTTAACTCCTGTACAGACGCGATTAATCGCGTCTCCACTCATAACTTTCGCTTGTTACGGTTCGCAAAAACTGCCACCAAACCCAAACCAGAATGCAGCGTACTCTCCTTTTGGCAAAAATTCATAATTGCACCCTTACGGGGGCGAATATCAACTACGTGGGTAGTATCAGCATTGATGAAATCCTTTTGGAAAAAGCTGGTATCTTACCTTATGAGCAGGTGCAAGTAGTTAATAGTGCCAACGGTCAGCGCTTTATTACCTATGCGATCCCCGCTCTAGCTCATTCAGGAATCATTGAGCTAAATGGAGGTGCGGCACGTCTAGGCATTATTGGCGATCGCTTGATTATAATGACTTACGGGCAGTTCACTCCAGAAGAGTTAAAAAGTTACTCTCCTACGGTAGTCATTGTGGATGAAAAAAACAGGCTGTTGGAAGTGCGGCGCTACGATGACCTGTTCGCTAAGGTCTAATTTCAAGGAAAATGTCAAATTTTGAGTTGTCGGATTCCCAGAGCTACATAAGAGAAAAGTCATCTACCCTGCCAAGTAGCCCAGCAGGTGAGTTTATCGTGCAATTCTGGGGTGTAAGAGGTTTAATTCCTACTCCCAGTAGCAATACCAGTCGTTATGGTGGTAATACCGCCTGTGTAGAAATACATATAGCTGGGAAACGCTTGATTTTTGATGGCGGTACTGGCTTACGCATATTGGGTAAAACTTGGCAAGAGCTGCAACAGCCACTAGAAGCCCATTTATTTTTTACCAACTGCCAATCAAATCGAATTCAAGGATTTCCCTTTTTTGCTCCTGCATTTATTGGGGAAAATTGTTTTCACATTTACGGCACAGCTGCATCAAATGGAGCCTCAATCAAACAATGTCTGTACGACCAGATGCTCCAGCCACACTTTCCTTACCCTTTACAGGTAATGCAGTCGGAATTACAGTTTTACAATCTCACGCCTGATAGTGAGGTGAAACTAGATGATGTAACCATTACAACTGCATTAATCAATCAAACTCAGAGGTCAGCTGGCTACCGAGTTACTTGGCAAGATTATAGTGTTGCCTACGTCACAGATTTACACCAAAATGCTGATCAAGTGGAGCGAGAGCGGATTTTACAGTTTATTCAAGGTGTTGACTTGCTGATTGCCAATGCCACTTACACTCCACCTACGTCTCACAACCATGACTCTGCTGATTTACTCTGGCAAGCTGCGGTAAATGCGGCTTTGAATGCTGGTGTTAAACGGCTAGCCATTTCTCATCATCACCCAGATGACCATGATGATTTTATTGACCAAGTTCAAGTGGATATTAAATATGCCTTTCCTAAAGCAATATTAGCCCATGAAGGTTTAGTTTTAGCTGTTGGTAAGTGATTTAGAGTCGTTGTAGCGATCGCCTAAGTTATGTTTAGGGTCATAGCCCTGACTGGGGAAGGAAGTTTCGCAGTACTGGTAGCCCTAAACCCTTACTACAAGTGATTGGCAGCCTTTATAAAAGAGCCATTTTACCTATTTTTCTAAGATCAGGCAGGCTTTTTTCAGAGTATATGCTCTACTCTGTATAAACTAAACCCAAATTACACAGATATCGGCTCACTCCTAAAAAAGCTCAACATTATATCAA
>NZ_JADEXF010000591.1 GCF_015207245.1 Nostoc cf. edaphicum LEGE 07299 | reverse complement strand
TCCCCAATCTCCCAGAATTCGCACATAATTTTGATTTGGAGTTTCAAAGCCGTTCACAGAAACACGGAATTTACTGGAAGATAGCTTTCCTGAATTTACACAGTAGTTGTTAAACGCATAGACAAATTGTGGAGTTTCTTCTTTACCATCTAAACCTTTAATACTTTCTGCAAAAACAGAATCTAAACCAAATCTATCTTGTGGGCTTGTTTGTTTAATCTGACTGCCATAAAATCCTAATAATCCACTGGTTTTATAAACCTTCCTGGAATTGGCAAATTGCCCACTAATCAAATCGTCTAATCGTTGCCGTAGCTGAGTATTATACCAAGTTTCATCGATCCGGTTGAAGACATAGAAAACGCGATCGCGTACTCCTCCATTCTCCCGCATTAATTCTAAAAGTTCCGTTTCTTCTTTTGTCATGTCACCCGCCGAAGCAGGTTTTAGCACGCATACCACCGCCGAAGTATCAGGATGTTGAATTTTGGCATAAGTTAGCTGTGCGTCTTTCTCTACTGGCGCATCTATCCCAGGTGTGTCAATAATTACATTACCATCTTGTAGCAAAGGATGATTACAGTAATATTCTATTCGCTTCAACACTGCACTATTACTACCACGACGGGCATATCCAGCCGCTTCCTTGAGATTGGAAAAGTTAAATTGCTCCATTGAGTATGTAGCATTATTAACCGTGTTGATGCGATCGCTATTCGCTATATATCCCTCTAGCAACAACATTAACGCCTTCGCCTGTTTTGCACGTTCTGATTGACTCTCACCACCCTCCTGCTGAATAATCGCTTCAGAACCTTGACGTAGCAGGTTAATTACCTCAGCTTGATTAATATTAGGTACTGTTTTAAATCCTAGTTGCTGACATAAAGAAACTGCTTGTTCTCGAATCTCTGCTTCACTTAAAAACGTCAAAACAACACGTTCTTTATCTACTTCTGCATACTCGATTTTGCATTCTGTACCTGTAGCGTGTCCCTCTGCACTGTAGAGTAATTCCCTTTCTAATAGTGCATTGATTAGCATTGATTTTCCAGCACTAAAAGCACCTGCAAATACAATTTCAAACTTCGGAGAAATTGCTTTACTTAAAGAAGTCCGTACAGATGTAATATCTTGGGAACGTAGCGTTGGTTCTTGTTGTAATAGTTGTAATATAAATTCAACTTGCTCTTTCAAATTTTGGCACTGAAGCGGTAAATCTGACATATTCAGCATCCTGACAATATTTCTCTATATATTAGTAAGATTTATTGTCTTGATGGTTCAGTAATTTTCCTGAGAATTATATGTGGTTTATCCCTGAAGATTTCTAATATAATACGCTTTAGTTAAAGATTATTGGTGTAGATAATTTGTTTTTCAAGACGCGATAAATCGCGTCTCTACATGAGTGTTTTGTTGCTCGTTAGGAATCGTATTTTTATCTCTTTTGAGGCACTAATACAGGCAGTTTACGTCCATCGGCTGCAAATTTAGCGTGTTGTCCAACAGTCAAAACATGAAACTGATTGGATATAATTTCTAAACTTTTGTTCACTATTGCCAGCTTTTTGTAGGTGGGAACACTCATACCAGGAAAGAATGAAAGTTCTGGTACATCCTCTTGACTTACAAAGTCTGTTGGGTGGAGTAGTAAAGAAGGCTGGACGCGTGTAACTTTACACAGCCACAGGGCAATTCGCAAGTAGAGTAAAGCCACCTCCGAAGAAAATGTACTCAGAAACATTATGTAACTGAAGTGAATTGGCACTTTAAAAACTGGCATAGTGGTAACGGGAATCTCAGTTAGCCTATCCTTATCTAGTTTCCACTGGTAAGGTTTTAGAGGCTGCAAACCCTCTTTAAAACCGCCAAACAGCGCTTCCCGTTTTTTACGTTCTTCCTTGCTCAATTTACAAGTTATTAAATAATATGCTCGTGCTATAGGCCCCAAAAATGTGGGAAAAGTCGAAGCATCATATTCGTATCCCCGTCGTGCTAAAACTTTCAATACTGCTGGAGAAAAACTGTATCCTGGCCCCCGAAAGCCGATAGGATGTTGATGAGTAACGCGTTTGATATGTTCTTCGGCGAGTGCCACCTCTTCTTCAATTTCATTCTCTGAATACAGATGTAGCCAAGGATCGTGATAGAATGAATGGTTGCCAATTTCGTGACCGGCGCTAGCGATCGCTTGTATTGCTTTGGTATTCTTTTCTAGCGCTGCATCTTGACCGACAATGAATACTGTGATTGTCAAATCCCATTGTTTGAGAATATCTAAGAAACGAGGCACTGCGATATCCAGGTAAGAAGGATAAGTCTCCCAACCTGGAGCGCCCTGATTTTTTAAATAAGACCAAATATTATCCAAATCTAAAGAAAGACTGGCTATTGGTTTGTTTCGTTTTTGCTTTGTTTTCATTATGAGTTAAATTATTTGGACAATTTTAAGCGTTAATTATAGTTTAAGGCTTGGACTTTATTGGTCAAGTTCCTAATGGCACTAAGTTAAGCTGAAGAGTATGCAGCGTAAGGATTGCAGAGGGGCAGGGGGGCAAGGGTGCAGAGGGGAATTTCTGAATATCCGAACGCAATACCTAAAACTTCTTCTTTCTCCCCTGCTCCTCTGCTCCTCTGCACCCCTGCTGCCTCAACGATTTTCCCTTTACAAGCGTGCCATTTGGTCAAGTTCCATAGTTCGATCGGGGCTGAGTTTAAGGGAAACCTCAAGCTAGAATATTTGCGGCTCCTAATTTTCAAAATAAAGAGTTACTTTAAGAGCAGCATTTCCTAACATAGCCCGTCATATCATGTCTGCTTGATTACTTATTAAACTCAATTTCTATCATTATTTTCAATCAAAAGCAATTATCCAAAAAATTTCTTCCACATCTTAGATATTAATTTGTCGCCTTTGGGTCAAACACATGGCAATTCCCTTTTCGTAGTAAGCTGCCTCATTAATAAAAATCGGCCAAACAGTAGATGCTCCCTCATAAACAATTGTTTTATCGTCAAAAGTTATAAAAATTGGATCTCCTGGGTTCAAGGCTTGATAATCTTTATCCTGAAGGTCTGGATGGATCATCCCAAAGATTGTACCATCTGGTTTTTTTGGGTAGTCTACAACTGATAAATGCTCATAGAGAATCAAGGTTTCGTTATTTGATGGAATTTTACCCTGGTTAAACTGTTCTAGATAGTCCAGAAGGGCGCGAACAAGTTCCTCTGTTTGTTGGAACAGCGTTGCTTTTAAAAGTCCTTGGGCAATTGGCCCAACCTCGAACGCAAAGCCTAATTCGCACAGAGAATTTACAAAGGGGTTTTCTGCAATTGATTTAAAAGAGCAGCGATAAACCCTAACTAAAGGATTAAGCTGGTTTAGATAAGCAGCCAATTTTAAGTTTAAGGGATGACTATTAACAAGAATAATTGTCAGACCCATATTAGCTGTACTGCTGTGCAAGTCTAAGATGAAATCGGCTTGTTTCTCCCCATTTGATACTAGGGTATCCTGAATTAATTTAGCTTGCAAATCTTCGTAACTATTCAAAGTCGGATCTTGTAAATCTTGCTTGAGAAAACAGCGATTTAAATCTTTCTCTACATATCGTCTTCCGGCGGCAAAAGCATGAGGATTTGCCAACAGAGTGACTGTCTTAAAATTCGATCTAGTAATTAAATCGGGAAACTGGGCAAATTTCTGGATTAGGTAGGCTCCTGTAAACTCATTGCCATGAGTTCCACCGACAATTGCAACTCGATTAATCTGGTTCATGAAGCATTCACTCTGCCAATGCGATCGCGAT
>NZ_JADEXF010000590.1 GCF_015207245.1 Nostoc cf. edaphicum LEGE 07299 | reverse complement strand
GCTGTGGACAGATGGGGTTTTGGGAACTTCAATTTGGCCCGGACACCGTGTTGATGTACGGATGGCAGAGTGTCGGGCTAAATTTATTATTTTGCGCGAGAACAATTCCTACTATCAGACGCTACGGGAGAAATTGCTGTGGGCAGGTACAAGGGTTCACTACAGCAATAATCACCGTAATTAATTAAGTATTTTAGAGTGCATTTACCGTAGATTGCGTAGGCGTAGCCCGTCGTAGACATCGCATAACGACTGTAGGCGATCGCAATCAAAATTACCCAAGCCCCTGGATTAATCTGGGGGCTTTCTGCTCTGATAGTGACTTTCTTTGCTGATACCGTTGATTGGCTGACAATTTAGAGTGATGTAAAAAAAAGTCAAGTAGGGAAAACCTCCTTTACTTCCACCTCTTTTTAACTCAGCCGCAACTGTTTCTTTAAGGCTTTTGGCACATTCACTGCTGTATCAAGTCCTTCCACATTTTCCCAGTTTGTATTTTCATCCCAGTCCATATCTCCCGAACTCTTCTGGCTGAGATTTGCGCGGCTGAGGTTTGCGCCCCAGAGGTCTGCACCACAAAGGTTTGCGCCTTTGAGATTTGCGCGTTTGAGATTTGCGCCACTGAGGTCTGCGCTGCTGAGATTTACGTAGCTAAGATCTGCACCGCTAAGGTTTGCGCGGCTGAGATTTGCGCCGCTGAGGTTTGCTTCGCCAAGTTCTGCACCTCTGAAGTTTGCTTTGCTAAGGTTTGCTTCGCCAAGAACTGCGAAGTAAAGGTTTGCACCAATGAGGGTTGCTCCGCTGAGGGTTGCTCCGCTGAGGTTTGCTCCGCTGAGGTTTGCACCATAGAAGCTTGCAGCACTGAGGCTTGCGTCGCTGAGATTTGCACCATCGAGGCTAGCGCCGCCAAAGTATGCACCACAAAGGTTCGCGCCTTTGAGATTTGCACGATTGAGATTTGCGAGGCCAAAGTATGCGCCACTAAGATTTGCGTAGCTGAGGTTTGCTTCGCTAAGGTCTGCGCCTCTAAAGTATGCGCCGCTAAGGTTGGCGTTGCTGAAGAATTGCCCAACTACACTACTAAAAGTTCCAAGCTGAAAGCAATCACTGTAATTGATGACACGAGTTAATTGGTATTCTTCAAAATTGTCTGCACCAGTTTGACCAGACGGATAGAAAACAATTTCTTGTCTGAGATCATCTCGCCCTGTAGCATAACGGTGCAACTCCAAAAGCAAAATCATCACATTCAACCCAGCATAAATATCCACCTCACGCTGACCTAGCCCTTGAATTCCATACTGTTGCAACTGTTGTAGCTTTTTTTGAGGCAAAGTCTCTTTCGCAGAGTCAATAAACTTCCCCTTACACCAGTTATGGTAAAAATTTTCTAAGCGTTTAAATAATTGCTCCCAAGAGAAATCTTGTTTTTTAGTAAGCAGCCTCATCAAAGATTCCACAATTTCTGGTGTGAGTCTGCCAAAACCCAGCAAATCATAAATTTGCCAATTCATTTGGTCTTCGAGAATAACTAGTTGTTTTCCGTCTTCTGTTTCTTCGTATTGTGTCCACGCTTTCAGATGTTCAGCGGCTTCCAAAACTGCTTTGCCAGTCTCAACTGTGGTGTTCAGACTCTCTTCTATTGAGAAGGATTGCTGAAACTTCTGCCAGGTTTGCGATAAACGCTTGTTCATTCACTGGGACTTGTTTAATTACTGGTTATTTAGAGTTTAGTGTAAAATTTGGGGTTGATGGGTGTGGGAAGAATGACGTAAACGCATAGCAGCTTTCCGCAGACTACCACAGAGGCGCAGAGGACACGGAGGAAGAATGGAGGAAGAGGAAAGGCGATCACATCAAGCTTGGGTTTTACCTTTCTCCTCATCTCAATTCAGTCCCAGTTCTTCCTTCAACGCCTCCGGTATATTAACTGCCGTTTCTAATCCCCGCACGCTTTCCCACTGCTGCTTTTTACCCCAGATCATCTCTTCTAGATTGGCATCGCTGAGGTCTGCACCACCCAAAATGGCGTAACTGAGGTTGCTATGGCTAAGATCCGCGCCGTTAAGGATAGCACCACTGAGGTTACTGCCACTGAGGTTAGCATTGTTAAGGTTGGCATAACTGAAGTCTGTGCCAAATAGGATCGCGTCGGTGAGGTCAGCACCACTGAGATCGGCGTCGTTGAGAATCACGCCACTGAGGTCAGCTTCGTTGAGAATCACTCGACTGAGGTCTACACCGCTGAGGTCAGCACCTAAAAACATTGCACCGTTAAGTCTGGCATTATTAAGTTTGGCACCGTTAAGTTTGGCATAGCTGAGGTCTGCGGCAACCAGGATAGCATCGCTGAGGTTGGTACTGAAAAGAATTGTGTCACTGAGGTTAGTACCGTTGAGGATGGCGTGACTCAAATCAGCGCCACTGAGGTCGGCGCGGCAAAGGTCGGCATGGCTAAGGCTAACGCTATTAAGGTTGGCTTCACTCAGATTTGCACCGAAAAGGATGGCGTTATTTAGGTCAGCATGGCTGAGGTTAGTGCTGCTAAGGTCGGCGCGGTTGAGATCGGCACGGCTAAGGTCGGCGCGGCTAAGGTTGGTATTGCTAAGGTCGGCGCGGTTGAGGTCGGCGTGGCTAAGGTTGGCACAGCTAAGGTTAGCACCGCTGAGGTTGGTGCTACTAAGATCGGCACCACTGAGGTTAACACCGCTGAGGTTGGCACCGCTGAGGTTGGCATCGCCGAGGTTGGCACCGCTGAGGTTGGCACCGCTGAAGTTTACGCCAGTTAAGTTGGCATCGCCGAGATAAGCAAGGCTTAGGTCGGCACCGCTAAAGTTTGCCCCAGTAAGGTTGGCATCGCCGAGGTAAGCACCCCTAAAGTTGCCGCCTTTGAGGAATTGTCCGACTATACTACTAAAGTTGCCAATTTCCAGGGCATCGCTATAATTGATAATCCGCAGCAGTTGGGATGTGAAAAAATTGTCTGTCTCCGGTTGGGCAGATGGATAGAAGATGATTTTTTGTTTGAGTTCATCTTGCCCTTGGGCGTAGCGGTGTAACTCTAGTAATAAAATCAGTACGTTCAGCCCTGTATATATGTCTACCTGTCTCAACCCGATCGCAATATTTTGTGCCGCAAGCTTTAACTTTGTTTTCTGAGGCAGGTTATCATCTGGTGTGCCATCGATAAATTCTCCCTGACACCAACGACGATAAAAATCTTCTAGCCGCCCAAAAAGCAATTCTGGACGAATTTTTTGACCAGTCACAACCAATTCCATTAGTTGGTTGACTATCTCAGGTTTCAGGGCAGCATTGCCCAATAAATCATAAATCTCTTCATGCATCTGGCGATCGCATACTTTAAAGCAAAACCCAGTGGGTAAAGTGCCCAATGTGCGATCGTCTATCTGAGAAGTCAAACCGTTCTTGGGTACTGTCCATTTTTCTAAGCTTTTTTGCAGTCTTGGAGAGTATAAATATTCCTGCAAATTATCTTGAGCTAATCTAACGCTTTTGTCTGGTTCTTTAATATTTTTTCCTAGAGGTAAAACTGCTTCAGTTTCTAGCGATGTGGTCTTTGGCATCTCTTGTAACCTTGTACCACTCACATAATTTCTCAGCATCTGCCAGACTTGAGATAAATATGTTGACATTTTTGTTTCCGTTGTTACATTTAAATAACTGTTTTTGATAATCCTGAATTAAAAACTTTTCTATGCTAGTTTGCTTTGCATTCCCAACAATCAATAGTATAAATAAATACTATAGTAAAAAATTCATGAGTTGGCTATATTTAGGGCAGGCTAGTTC
>NZ_JADEXF010000589.1 GCF_015207245.1 Nostoc cf. edaphicum LEGE 07299 | reverse complement strand
ATCAATTTTTTTTTAAAGATCAAGCAAACCACGGAATCTAAACAAGGCTCTTCGTCGGCAGCGTCATATGCGTATAAGAGACAGATTCTTGGCGCTCTTGGCGTACTTGGCGGTTTGTTTAATATTCTGTGCATCTTTATAAAAAATTGGTATTAACCCTCTTTTGTCACTTTGGGAGAAGCCAATCGCTGAAAGCCTTTCGGATCTTTAATTTTCAGATTTGAGCTACAAACTTTAGTTACTGTTAGAAAATAAAGGCTTAAAGCGTTATCCAATCAAAGTTTCAGAATTTAGCTTCGATTATTGTTTTCCGAGAGTGACAAAAGAGGGATTAAAAGCCAAGCAATTCAGCAGATGAATGGGTTCAAAACCCAGATAACTAAATCAATCAAAAAAAGAAAGAATTATGGATGTTCGTAATTTTTACATTTCTACTATAATGACAGGATTAGCAATATTGACTTCTGCTAGTCAGGCACTAGCTATTCCTAAAGGTCAATATTTCGGATTCCAAAATAATACACAAGGAAAAACAGACAATCTAACACTGAGAATCGAAGAGACCTATCAATGTACCGAAGGAACTTGCTTTAAGGGTACGATAAACTTTCCCAGTGCAGGTTTTTCAGATTTGGTTGTTGGTTCCTCGTCAGGTAATCAATTTACTATGCGACGTTATGTAGGTAATGGTTTTAATATAGTACAAACTTTCAACGGGCTTACAAGTGCTACAGGCACTAGCGGCAGTTGGTTCACTGACCCAGAGCCGAATAACAAGGGAAGTTTCAGTATAAGCCCATAAAATTCAGGGCTACCAATTATAAGCCGGATTTGATTGAAAGAATGTTGAGAGTGAATAAAAGCAACTGCTGCGCGATCGCACTCATATAATCCTCCCACAACTTCAACTGATTTATGAAATTGCTGGGCACTAATTTGGGCAGTTTCTATAGTTTTTGGCTCTAGGGTAAGAACATCTCAATATGAAAATGCCTAGATACCCATCTGACCAACGAGTTTTGGCGCATCAACCCGCAAACTCATCTGCTCACAACGCACAGTTAACCAAGGCTGACCTAAACCTATTTTAGAAAAAGGACTTTCGGCGGGAATTTCTAATTTAGAACCAATCAAACCCAACACAGACTCAAATTCAGCAGGGAATATCAGCAAATCAGCACCCTTGGCGCTGAAAGCAGAAGCACTTAACCACTGTTTCCATGCCAAGTTTTGCCGATCGTATCTAAGACTACACAACTTCCGGTTTTCCTGATGCACAGTAACATACTTTCCGTGTTCCCAGGTAAACTTAGCTAATTCCTTTGGTAGTCCCCAAATTTCTCGACCACCAGCCACCGAATCAGCATTATCTACATAAATGTGGGAAACCCAACCACCGATTTTTCTTTGGTAATTAACCAAAGCTGGGACAACAATTAACTCATTATACTCCAGTACTGAGCCTGACCCATAATGAGATAAATACACACTAGCGAGAGTTTTACCAGGCCATACAGAAATAATTTCTAACTCTAAGGGAATCAAAGGGCGCACTTGGTCAATATTTACCAAATGCAGAGTTTGGATAGCATAACCTTGGAGTACCCAAGGTGCTTGTGGATATGGCATAAGAGATTAACCCAACTTTTATATAATTCCTAACCTCTAACTCCTTAAAAAAAATCCCCACCCAGGCATTTGCCTGAATGGGTAATATGAGGTCGAACAAAACAATCTTGCCAAAAGAAGTAGAGGAATTATTTGCTCTCTGTAAAATCAGCGTCAATTACATCGTCACCGTTACTAGAACTAGAGGAACTGCTACTATCTTGAGGTTCACCACCAGATGTAGCACCGGCACCGGCACTAGCACTAGCACCAGCTTGTTGATAGATGTTGCTACCAACAGCGAATAACGCTTGTTGCAGTTCTGGGGTGAGCTTTTTGATTTGCTCATCGTCTTCTTTAGCAACTGCTTCCCGCAATTCTTTCACCAAACCTTCGACTTTAGTCTTGTCAGCATCGGGAACTTTATCGCCCAATTCTTGTAGCTGCTTCTCAGCTTGGTATGCCAAGGAGTCGGCTTGGTTCTTGCGTTCAATCTTCTCACG
Source organism: Nostoc cf. edaphicum LEGE 07299 (assembly GCF_015207245.1). Taxonomy (GTDB): domain Bacteria; phylum Cyanobacteriota; class Cyanobacteriia; order Cyanobacteriales; family Nostocaceae; genus Nostoc; species Nostoc edaphicum_B. The sequence continues at coordinate 1,705 of NZ_JADEXF010000589.1, read as the reverse complement.
TCGTTCTTTGTCAGATGAAGCGTTTTGTTCAGCTTCTCTAACCATCCGGTCAACATCAGATTTATCCAGGGTGGAAGCGCCGGTTATGCTGATGGACTGTTCTTTACCAGTACCTTTGTCCTTAGCGGTGACGTTAAGGATACCGTTGGCGTCAATATCGAACACCACTTCAATTTGAGGAACACCGCGTGGTGCAGGAGGAATACCATCGAGGCGGAAGGTTCCCAAGCTCTTGTTATCGTTAGAGAATTCGCGTTCACCTTGGAGGACGTGAATTTCTACGTTGGTTTGTCCATCCACAGCAGTGGAGAAGACTTCCGATTTCTTGGTGGGAATTGTGGTGTTGCGGGGGATAATTTTGGTCATCACGCCGCCCAATGTTTCAACACCCAAAGATAGCGGTGTCACGTCTAACAGCAAGATGCCAGTTACATCACCAGCTAGTACGCCAGCTTGAATAGCTGCACCAACTGCTACGACTTCATCAGGGTTGACGGTTTGGTTGGGGTCTTTACCCAATACCTGCTTCACAATCTGTTGGACTGCGGGAATGCGGGTAGAACCACCAACTAACACCACTTCATCAATATCGCCTTTGTTTAACTTGGCATCCCGAAGGGCGTTTTCCACAGGAATACGGCAACGGTCGATTAAGTCAGAGCAAAGTTCTTCAAACTGAGCGCGAGTTAGGGTTGTATCCAGGTGCTTGGGCCCATCCTGGGTAGCAGTGATAAATGGCAGGTTGATTTCTGCTTGGCTAACACTAGAAAGCTCAATTTTGGCTTTTTCTGCCGCTTCAGTCAGACGTTGTAAAGCTTGCTTGTCTTTCCGTAGGTCAATACCTTCGGCTTTTCTAAACTTCTCAGCTAAGAAGTCAACTATTTTTTTATCGAAGTCGTCACCACCAAGGTGGGTATCACCAGAGGTGGCTAGTACTTCAAAAACTCCATCTCCTACTTCCAACACGGATACGTCGAAGGTACCACCACCAAGGTCAAACACGAGGATGGTTTCGTTACTCTTCTTGTCAAATCCATAAGCCAGAGATGCAGCTGTAGGCTCGTTGATAATCCGTAGAACTTCAATCCCGGCAATTTTACCAGCGTCTTTTGTCGCTTGGCGTTGCGAGTCGTTGAAGTATGCGGGAACAGTGATTACAGCTTGGGTTACAGTTTCACCCAGATATTTGCTGGCGTCTTCAACTAGTTTGCGAAGAACTTTTGCAGAAATTTCTTCCGGAGCAAACGGTTTACCAGCTATCGGACAATCTAATTTGACATTGCCGTTGCTGCTGAGGACTTTGTAAGAAACTTCCGTAGCTTCATTACTCACTTCCTCGAAGCGGCGTCCGATAAAGCGTTTGACTGAGTAAAACGTATTTTCGGGGTTCATCACCGCTTGGCGTTTGGCGATTTGACCAACCAAGTTGTCGCCATTTTTCGCAAATGCGACTACTGATGGCGTTGTCCGAAAACCTTCAGCATTAGCAATTACTGTGGGTTTACCACCTTCCATCACTGCCACGCAGGAGTTCGTTGTTCCTAAGTCAATTCCAACTACTTTTGCCATTTTAGGTGCTGGCTCCGTATAACTACAAATGAATGAATGAGAATATAAAGCACTAAATTTTGAACCAACAGGGTCAATAAATCAGCCAGTTCAGCATGAATACCTTTAATTGGCTTTCCTGGGGTTAAAACTCCAG
>NZ_JADEXF010000588.1 GCF_015207245.1 Nostoc cf. edaphicum LEGE 07299 | reverse complement strand
GCGTTAATTCGGTCAATACAGCGAATTGCAGTAAATGGATCATTTATTCCAGGGGAAATGGCACGCAGAGCAATTTCTACTAATTGATCAATTGGAAACTCTATATCCTGTTGTTCTGTACGTTCTTTGCCTAAAATAAAAGCATCATTGATTTGTTTGGTAAGTTTTTTATTTACTTTTTTTCCAGGAAAAACCAACGCTAAATCGCTACCTTGAATTAGAAATTTTCCTGGTCTAACCTGAAGGCGTATTAGCAAATTATGTTTACAAGCAATTTCCATCAATTCCCCATTATCAATTGCTTGTAAGTAACCAGTGCCATTAGCTCGAATCGGTAAAGCCTCTTTCTCAAAAGACATGGGAATTTCTTCAATTCCAAGGCTATGTTCTGGTTCACCATGCCCAATTCTTTCTGGAAATAGCCGCTTAATTGCTGAATGTAAATCCTCACTAACATTTTCGATTACGTGAGATGCCTGGATTATGGTTGAAGCATGATGGATAAAATAAATTAATACACCAATGCTAATAATTGCGAGTAAAGTGCCCACTGTAACTGAAAGTTGTGGCACATACTGTTCGTATCCATCTCCTTCTCCATGAATTGTCCGCAGTACGAACAAGCAGTAGATGAACGTACCAATAAATGTGCCTAGTACAATTTGATTCCCCGTATCCTGCATAAAATTACGCAGTAGTCGCGGCCCGAAATTGGAAGCAGCCAACTGAAGCGCCACAATTGTAATTGAAAAGGCTGTAGCAGCAACGCTAATCATCGAACCTGCAACCGATCCTAACAGCGATCGCGCTCCATCTGCTCCACCTGTGTAAACCCACCAATAATCAATGTCTACCTTGCCTGTACGGTCAAGATTAAGCATTGTGAAAGCTAAAGCAGTAGCTACCACCGCCATAACCGCCGGTATAAACCAGTAACTTGAGTGGAGCTGATCCCACAGTTTGCTTATCTTGACATTTATCATTGTTCGTTGGTTTGAGAATCTATTTTGCCGTTGTTATCTTCTGAGGAGCGTGCTTGAGCAAGTAACCTGAGCGAATCGCTGATGCGGCGAGGCTTTGGTACTTCACCTTTACCTGCGGGCCAACCTTCACGCTGACGAGGGCGGTTTCCATCTGTCTCTTCTGTCTGGTCGTGGAACAGAATTTGTTGAGTTGGGAAGGGCAAATCAATGCCGTTTGCAACAAGCGTTTTCTTGATTGCAGTAATCACTTTATCCCGCGAAATCAGATTATCTGCGCGTCGTGGTGGATGAACCCACCAACGCACACGGATGTTAACAGTGCTTTCGGCAAGTTCCATTACTAGTACATCAGGAGCCGGGTCTTTTAAAACCTCGTCTACACTATGCATTGCGTCTAGCATTAACTGCTTGGCACGGTCAATGTCGTCGCCGTAGCCAATGCCGACATCGTACTCTAATCGGCGGTTATCAAAGGCAGTGTTTACAGTTACAGAATTAGTAAATAATTCCGAGTTCGGAATGACAATCCGCCGACCGTCATAAGTTCTGATTGTTGTTGCGCGTGTCTCGATATTCTCGACCGTTCCTTCAAAGCCTTTAAAAACAATTTGGTCATCAATTTGAAAAGGTTCAGTTAGCAGAATTAAAATTCCAGCTAAGAAATTCTGTAAAATATCGCGGAATGCAAAACCAATTGCAACACCACTAATTCCCAAAAGTTGTATCAAATCACCAGCTTGAAATGTTGGAATCACAATGGAAAGGGCGATAAACAACCCAATCAAAATTGTCAAACCCTGCGCTAACCTTCCTAGAACTAGTCCCAGATTCCGGGCAGAACGACGATTGCGAGTTACCCGCTTAACTAGTGCCTTAATTCTGCTAGCAACAAATAAAAAGAAGATGAAGACAATTAATCCTAATACAATGTTTGGTAGCAAAGCTATCAAACCGTTAATCATAGTTTGAATCTTATCCCAAGCTGTCGAAATTTCTGCATTCATGAACTTTCCTCACTAAGTAATTTTTGCTAACGTTAACGCTCAGAATTTTGATGCAATAATTCTTGAATTTCCCCGCGCAATGCTGCGATTTCACTCTGAAGCATTTGAATCGATTTCGCTCCAGCTAACTCTGCTTCGTCATCATCGGCATCACGATCAATAAAAAACGTCGCCAGAGTTGCAGTGACATAGCCAAACACGGCAAACGCATATAACGCTAAGAAAAAACAAAGCACCCGACCTTCGGGCGTTTTGGGCGAATAGTCAGAACCCATCGTTGTCATTAGCATTGCTGTCCACCATAAAGCAGTGCCGTAGTTGTGCAGCCCTGATTCCACAGGAACTTCGTTTTCAAACGCATACATCCCTGCTGCTCCTATTAAAGTAACAATCATTGTTAATGCCACAACATAACCAAACCCTCGACGGCTAATACTTGCTGCTAAAACCCGCATCCCTCGGTTAGCACGAGTCATAACTCGCAACAGTTGTAGCCCTCGCACAGCCCGTGCTGTTCTTAATATCCGTACCACCCGTATAATCCGAAAAGTACGTAGCGCTGGCAACACTAAAGAAATAGCTGTTAGCCAGTTGCTTTTGATATAGGAAGGTTTATGAGGAGCGATCGCTAGTTTAAGTAGAAAATCTAATATAAAAATAATCCAAATAGTGATGCTAAAGGCTTCCAGTAAAGAGTTTAATCCCCAGATGATCTCGATGATGAATAGTGCTAGCCATACAAAGCCCAACACCAACATTGGAATTTCTAACCAATCTTCCAACTGTTGCAAGACTTCATTACGTTCTTTTTCTAGGGCTTGTTTTTCTGAAAGCTTTGAACTACTCATAGTATTAATTCGTAATGACGCTCGTTCCTCGCTACCGCTTCGCTAACGTAATTCGTAATTTAATGTGAATTTTAGAGAATTGGTTTTATTGTTTACTAGCAGGTGTTTCTAGCACGTTGACATCAACTAGAGGTGTCACATTAAAGTCTTGTTTTAATAATTGGGTTTGAATTGATTGGGTGAGGCGATCGCGTATTTCTTCACTAGACGCTGTAACTCCCGGTTGACGCTGCACATAAACAACAGATAGCAGGGTATCCTGCCCTTGAATATTGGATCGTGTAAAGCGGACATTCGACTCGACTAATTTTGCTAAACCAACTTGCTCCACAGTTTTCTGGACTTGGGCATTGGCACGTTGGGCACGGCTAGAGCGTTGTAAATTGGGAGAATTAGAGAACTGCCAAGTTAGTAAACCTGCCAATGCGATGACAGTGATCGCCAAGGCAGAAAAGAATACCCGTTTTTTACCACGCTGATAGCGAGTTTCTTGAGCAGACAACCCGAACACTCGGAATAACAAAGCTGCTGAAAAGTTAATGCCGCATAGTTGCAAAAATAATAAGAACAGCCCCGAAATTGCCATATCCCATCTGCCAACTGCACTGGCCATCCCCACAATTCCCGCAGGTGGAGCTAAGGAGGCGGCAACTAACATTCCGGTTGCTGCCCCAGATACTAAACTACTCCGTTCTGATTGAACCAAGTTGAGCGCCCCTGCGGCTCCGGCGGCCAATGGCAAAATCACTGCCACTGCTGAAACCTGGCTGCTATCTACCATTAAACTGGTGGGAATTTCTTGCCGTAATATCAGGCTCAATAGCCAAGTAGTGGCAATTGTGACTGCTAAAGCAGCAAAATAACGTAAAATACTCCGCCCTAAGAGTTTGCGATCGCCCCATGCAGTAGCGATCGCTGTATTCATTGCTGGGCCTGCAAACGGTGCTATCAGCATTGCCGCCACCAGCAAGTAAGCTGTATTAGTA
>NZ_JADEXF010000587.1 GCF_015207245.1 Nostoc cf. edaphicum LEGE 07299 | reverse complement strand
ATATATTACTCTAATTGTTTAATATATTAATGATAAATTTAATAGACAACCGTATTTATTCAGAAGAATATAAAGTTTTACATATATTGACTTCTCGAAATTCAAAAATGTAGCCGTCTCAATTGTAAATTCAATAAGACTTAAGCAAAAAGCCTTTAGCCCACAGCATAATCCAATACGCTTGGGTTAGTGCCAAAAAGCTTGAAATGTGTAGGTTGGATTGAGGAACAAAACCCAACATTTTCGGGGTTTTGTTGGGTTGCGCTTTGCTTAACCCAACCTACAATTTTCCTTACCTGAACCGTATTGCAGCATAATCAATATATTTTGCCAAAATCATAAGAGAAAAAGAGGAGTTAGGAATTTTACTATTAACTCCTCATTCTTAACTTTTTTAATTCGCTTGCAATGGCGCATTCAAGACTTTCTCGATGCGATCGCGTGTTTCTAATAAGTGCGCTTTGGTGTATTCATCCTCAGAATTAACCCCCTTAAGTTTTTCATTAAGCTGTTTGAGTTTATACCAAGCTAGAGTACGAGCATCTTCTGGAACATTTTCTTTTCGCAATACCATATCAGTCAAAATGTCCAAATACTGACGCTGCAAGCCTCGCCGCAAACTGGCAATCTTCATCGGTTTAGCTTTTGGTTGGATGACTTCCGTCCAAATACCTGATTGCAAAGTTTCAAATAGTTCTGGCAGAGTCAGTGCTTTTCCTTCAGGAATTTTGAGTTCAATATCCTTGAGGCGAGAGAGGCGATCGCTTGAGAGTAAATCTCGCAACACAGAACCCTGCATCAGTAGCACCAAGTCATGAATGGGAAAATCCAAACGGCCAACTTGTGGAGAACTACCCCAATGTCGCCAACGAGAAGGTGCTAATTTATTCAGTAATTCTGGTGAAAAACTGAGGGCATCTTCTGCGAATACATATTTTTGTAGCGTTTCTAAAGCTTGGCGTTGTTCTTCAACTGCTACTGGTTCAAATGGTAAACGGCGTTGCGGAACTCCAGAGACTTTCTCGGCAGGTATCTCGCTGGGGTGAATGCGATAGAAAGATTGTCCCCCGATGTATTTTGTGGTGTAATATATTTGCTGGAAATAGTTACCCAATACTGTGCTAAAACGTTCGCTCACATCGCTGTAACTATCACCAGCCATTGGGAAACGCTTATCCAGACGTTCCCACATCACCCGCGAATTATTTAACTGCCACTGAGAATAAACCAGCACATTACTGCTGTTATCCCAAGCATCAGCTGTGGGGTCAAGGTCATACACATCTTCATCTGTAGAATAACTCAGCTCTGGCTTGTAGGATTGTGCGGCAATTTCTTCCAAAATTGGCTTTTCTGCTAGAGGAGTTGATGTCTGAATTGTTGTGTAGCCGTACTTAATTGCCCATTCATCATAGGGCCCTACCATAGTAGGAAAATAATCTCCTTGTTTTGTACCTTGAGGGGCGATATTTGGGGGAATATAGTCCATGACAGAAGTTGTCAGACCTTTATTTTTGGTAATTTCTGTATTATTCATCTCCTGTGGTGGTAGCAGTGTACTACCACGGAAGTTATGACGTAAGCCAAGAGTATGTCCAACTTCGTGAGCGATGATTAAACGTAAATACTGATTAATATATTCTTTTACCTTGTCTGGAGTAGCTATAGTATCAGCCAGCAGAGACATTGCCAGGGAACCAAAGGCAAACTGGTTAGCAGCTTCCATGCCATAGCATAAATCGTACTCGCCTGCCATTTTTGATAAACGATTCAACAACCCTTCTTGTCCTTGCATTTTCTGGGGAACACCATTGTTTTTCCCATCTAAACCATTAGCGCAAAGTAGACGATTTTGCATCAAAGCTGATAAAGTCGTGCGATTTTCTGTTTGGCTGGGTTGGACGATTTTGCGATATTCACCCTTGAGTGCCCGGATAAAGCTAGCATCTACAAGAATGTCTGCATCTAAAATTTCCCCTGTCAATGGGTTAACGCGGGATGGCCCCATTGCAAAGTAGCCATCGACTGTGTTAATCCAGCGAATCGTGTTGTAACGAATATCTGCCGGGTCCCAGGTAGCATCATCTGGCATTTGGCGAACTTCAATCGCATCCTTGAATCCGGCCTTGAGAAAGGCTTTGTTCCACATGAGAACGCCTTCTTTCATCGCATCGCGGTATTCTAAGGGCACAGCGTTATCAATCCAGAAAACAATCGGTTTTTTGGGGTGAGAAATGACTGCTTTCGGGTCTTGTTTTTCTAAATGCCAGCGATTTATGTAGCGGACAAAAGAATCGCCGCGATCGTCGTCTTTGGATAAATCTTGGTAGGCGGTGATGAAATAGCCGATGCGATCGTCAGCAAAGCGTGGTCGATAATCTCGATCAGGTAGTTGGGAGAGACTGTAGTGGACGCGCAAGGTAAAGCCACGGTTGTCAGCTAGCGACCCAAAGCTTGCTACTTCACTGTTGGGGTCAACGCTACTAGAGTAATTCAAAACTGATTCAACTTCTAAGTTTTGGGGAAAGGCTTTAGCAGTACCAAAATAGGACTGGCTTGTGGTTTTTGGAACTCCTAAACCTACAGACAATCCAGCTAAGTCTGTGAGTAACAAATCTTCCAAGTCAATGAGAAGGGTTTTGCGTTCTGGATGAATACTTTTAATGGAAATGTTGTAGAGAACAGAGTCACTAAACGATCGCGTCAGCGATCGCACTTGGGGATCTCCCTCACGAGTGCGAAAATTCACATTGCGGATGACAAAGTGTAATTTATCATCTACCCGTTGGAAATAAAATAAAAAATCTTGCAGAGGCATACCACTGTAAATACCCCGTTCGCCAATACCCGATTCCAGGGTTGCCGTAGCTAGGTAATTTTTATTAAGTTGTTCTGGCTTAATTTCTAAATAAATCTTATTCTTTTCTTTATTCCGATAAAGTGTGAACAATCCCCCTGACTTTTGGGTATTTTTAATTACTTCGTTAAATGGCTCTAAATCATCCTTTGCTGCTGGTTTCTTGGTATTGCTAGGCTTTGTATTCGGTTTTTCTGGGGCTTTTGCAACTTGTAAAAATGGTTGCTGACCTGCTTGTTTCAGATTTTCAACTATCCAAATAAACGGTTGAGGCTGTGCATGTTTATTTTGATTAACTACCCAAACGTGATTTGACGGTAGTCTCTGCTTCTGAAGAATATTAATATTATTTGATGATAAGGCTGAGATTCTCGCTGAAGAAGTTTCTGTCGATAACTTACTATTGGATTTCTCTCGACTTCTGACTGTAACCACATCTTCTCCAACAATCTGCTTGGCTGTATCAACATTGTTAAGAAATGGTGACTTAGCGCTAGCTGTTGCTATCCCTAAAAATAAACTATGTAACAAAATCATATAGAAGGTTAATCTGTTCATCGCATTTATTACCTGATAACTATCTCTGGTTAATTTTTAACTTTTGCAAAGCCGTATAGCCTGCTCTATAACGATTATCTTAGCTGCTTTATATTAGGCAATAAACTTTCAGCTTAAATTTTAATTGCCATTTTTCAGCTTTGTTGTGCTGTTTTAGTGTAGGATTCTTTCTAACAATTGCATCTTCCACAAACAGTAAGTATGATTTTTCTATCAAACTAGGAAATTTCTTGGAGAAAAAGTATAACCAATTAGCTAAATCATAGAATTAGTTGAGCTAGGAAAGAATTTTTAAGTTAACACTTTATTTACATTATAAGAGGAAGCTTAAAGGCTACTACAGGTAAGCGAGAAGCCGCCATTCAGAAACGCCATTGGCAAATTCATCAGAACTAGCCTGCCCTAAAT
>NZ_JADEXF010000586.1 GCF_015207245.1 Nostoc cf. edaphicum LEGE 07299 | reverse complement strand
GAAATAATCCCCTCAATTCCTGTAAATTTTAGGTTATTGAGGGGGTTAAGATGTTGCAGCAAAAAGTGAGTTGATCTTAGTTAACAACTATTAGGTTAAGTTTTAATTAAGTTTAGATTAAGATTAGCCTCTCCAGAAATTAAATATGCGTTATCTAGAACCTCTGTAGAGATGTAGCAGTGCTACGTTTCTACATTTTTTCACTTATATCTCTATTGTGTGATATCTACGTTGAGGGTTCTTGCTTTAGTGGAATCATCACAACAAACTCGGCACCTTCTCCTGGTGCTGAAATACACTGGATCTTTCCACCGTGTTTTTGGACTATAATTTGGTAGCTAATTGATAATCCCATACCCGTGCCTTTACCCACAGGTTTTGTAGTGAAGAAGGGGTCAAATATTCGTTTGCGTATTTCCTTAGTCATGCCTGGGCCATTGTCAGCAATTCTAATGATTACATTGTCTTCTTGAATGAGGCTACGAATGTGAATTTGTGGAAAAGTCATTTGTCTTTGTTCGCGCAGCGTCTCCTTTGGGAGAAGTTCTGATCGCCGGAAGCCTCCGCTCAGACTTCTCTGTTGGTCATTTGTCCTTTGTTCAGTTTTGTTTACTAATGACAAATGACTATTGACAAATGACTCTTCCAAGACATCGATCGCATTTGTCAACAGATTCATAAACACCTGATTCATCTGTCCAGCGTGACAGACTACTGGTGGTAAATTGCCGTAGTCTCGAATTACTTGGATTTCGGGATGTCCTGGTTTGGCTTTTAGACGATTTTGCAACAACAGCAGGGCACTATCCATCCCTTCATGAATATCCACTGCTTTTGTACCGTCTTCATCAAGGCGAGAAAAATTGCGTAAAGATAAGACAATCTGCCGAATGCGTTCGGCTCCCATTCTCATAGACTCCAAGATTTTGGGTAAATCTTGCTTGAGAAAATCTAAATCAATGGTGTTGATTTGTTGATCGATCTCTGGTGTTGGTGGGTAGTAGCTCTGTTGATAAAGTTCTACTAAGTGCAGCAAATCCTTAGTATATTCACTGGCGTGGCTAATATTGCCGTAGATGAAATTGACGGGATTATTGATTTCGTGGGCAATACCTGCAACCAATTGTCCTAAACTGGACATTTTTTCAGTTTGAATCAGTTGCGTTTGAGTTTGTTGAAGTTCTAGCAGTGCTGCTTCTAGTTGTTGGGCTTTGTCTTGGGCAGTTTGGGCGGTGATGCGACTTTGGGTGTAAAGTTTAGCTTGGTCAATGGCGATCGCTAGTTGAACTGTAACTGCTTGTAGTAATTCTACTTCGTTGTTCAGCCAAGGGCGCAAGCCACTACAATAACCACAGCTAAATGCACCAATTTCGCCAGATTGAGTGTGTACAGGCAGCGCCATAAAGGCAGTGAAACCAAAATCCTGCAAAAATTGCTGTGCTATGGAATCGCCCACAGTCTCAGTATCATTAATGCGGATGATTTCTCCGTTCAAGGTTTTGGCTGCGATTAGTTTGATTTCGGCATGAGTTGCTTCTTGTTGGTTAAGTAGACAGGGTAAAAAGGAACTTTTCGCCTCATAGACTCTTTCCCAGTATGGTACATCAGCGTCTTGCCGATACCAAAAGAAGACGCAGCGATCGATCTGGAATAAGTTGCGAATCTCCTGCACTGCGGTTTCCACAATGTAATTAAGATCCAAAGAAGCTCGAATTTGGCTAGAAAGACGATTGAGTAATGTTTCCCGCTGGACGCTTTCTCTGAGTGCAACTTCTGTTTGTTTGCGCTTGATGCCAATGGCAATTTCTTGAGCAGCAAATTCCAATGCTTTGAAAGTTGATTCTGTCACTGTTTGGCGGGCAAACATGGCTATCACCCCTACAGTTTCATCTTCAACAATCAAGGGATAGCCAGCAAAGGCGACCATACCCTCTCGCTGTGCCCACTCTTTGTTACCAACGCGGGGATCTGTCTGCACAGAATTAGTTAAGTGGGGTTTGCCCTCTTCGGCAATCAAACCAATTTTGAATTGACCGACTGGCACACATTTATGGGGCCCATTGATATGGGTGTACATCCCAGAACTGACTTGCAGCTCTAATACGTTGTCTTGTTCGTTCAGCGTCCAGATGCGAGCAAAAGCTGCATCAAGATGTTCAACTAAGGCATCAGTGCAACGGCGCATCATATTCTCTAAGTTGTCACTCTGAGTCAATGCCGCGTCTACATCGGCACGAAAATTTGCTAAACGCGCTCGTTCTGCTAGAGCTACTTCTGCTTCTTTACGGTCGGTGGTGTCATAGCAAATACCAACGAAGTACAAAACATTGCCATTAGCATCTTTAATCGCAGATGAGTTGCTTGTATGCCATCGCCAACTACTATTTTTGTGTTTAACTCGATATTCAATTGCTTTTTGTTTTTCGCTTGTTGTCAAAATTCTTTGGAAATAATCGGCACAAATATGCACATCGTCAGGATGTATGAAGGGAATAAAAGATTTGCCTTCAACCTCTGCAACTTCATGCCCAAAAATCTCAGTCCAGTTAGGAGAAACGTAAGAAAATATCCCTTCAAGTGTCAGCGCAAAAATAATGTTGTTGGCGTTTTCCACAATGCTGCGGAACTTGGCATCACTTTCTATTAAGGCTGCTTGGATGTTGTCGCTGGTGTCGCGGACAAGAACTATAATTTGCTGGTCTGGTAATGGTAATAACCTAGCTTCAAAATTATTGTTTTCTCCTGCTTGCGGTAAGGTATATTCAAAACTGACTTCATATTGAGTTTCAAGTACTTGATTTATTGCTTGATGGAAGCGATCGCCTACAGCAGTTGGTAAGCATTCTCGCAAACTCTTGCCCTGACAATCTTCTGCTGGAATATACAGACTCTCCATCTTTCTTGGCTTGTAATCCAGAATACTTCCAGCAGCATCAAGACGAAAGTATGAATCAGGAAGTACTTGCAAAATCGCGGCAAATTCTGATGTTTTTTGGCGTAACTCTGCTTCAACTGCTTGGCGTTTGCTAATTTCCGCTTGCAATTGCTCCAATGCTTTTGCTAATTCTGTTGCCCGTTCTCTATCTGTAATTTTACGTAAGCGGCGGTGAGAGAAATTTTCTGTTAGGGAAGGTTGACCGATCTCTATCGGCACTTCTGTTAGATCGACACAATAACCGATGTAACCAACAAAGCTACCATCTGTTGCAAATCGTGGCGCGGCTGTATCTAAAATCCAGCAATATTCGCCATCAGCTCGACGCAGGCGGTATTGCCTCTGGAAGGAATCATACGTCGCAAATGCTCTCAGGTATATATCTTCGCATCGCTGTCTATCTTCTGGATGGACGCTGCCAGTCCAAATATTGCCTATTTCCTCTTCTCGCGCAGATGCAGACGCGGCTTTTGTTAGATGTGTTCCAGTAAATTTCAGCCAATTAGAATTGAAGTAACAATAAAGTGCATTACATCCAGACATCCAAATCATCAGAGGAGCAATATCCGCCTGTTGGCAGAATACTTTTTCATCCTGTTGTATTTCTTCCTCTTCAACTATGATTTGTTTAACGTAGCTCTGCACCTTTTTAGAAAACACTTTTGCCTGCCTGCTCTGCCTAAATTATTAAGGTAATATGCTGAAAATAAAATTTCTTAATACATGGATATAATGTTGTTTACGCCAACCTGCTAATGATCTTAATACTTTATTTATTTTTATATGCCCAGCAATTCCTCTTTTACTGTAAATAAATTGAAAAAATGCTGAAGTTATCATTAAGATTAAATTCAGCATTTTTTGGGAAATTTAAATTATCTATATATC
>NZ_JADEXF010000585.1 GCF_015207245.1 Nostoc cf. edaphicum LEGE 07299 | reverse complement strand
GTTGTATAAAGTTGAATGTGCTATATACAACACCAACGATGATTACTATTCGCTTTTTTAGCAGTCAATTTCTAATCGGTCATAGCGCTTGATTTGTACTGCTGAAGCCTTGTTTCATGGTCGCCATTTATAATGCGGAACCCACTGAAGAACTTCTTTAGCGAGTTGGGTGTTAATTAAGGCTTTGTAAGGTTCATGTTCATATTCATCGCCTCCGCGCCAATCCACTTCAGGAAGTAGAGATTGTGCCATTTCTTGACTAGTTCGATGCGCCGAAGAAATATCATCAGCGCATAGTAGTAAGGTAACATGACCTGGATTAGGGCAGTATAAAGCGTATCGCGCTGCTTCTGCTGCGTCTCTCACATCCAAAAAAGCACCGTATTCCCAAAATGGATTCCACTCAAAATTAGGATTAGCTTGCCGATTGGAAATAATAAAATCGTAAGTGTCTTCATCAAAAACACCTGGTGGTCGCAGACAAATAGTTGGGATACCTGTACTATCAGTAAAGTACTGACACATTTTTTCACTAAGACGTTTAGAAACGGCATAAGGGGTAGTTGGATAACAAGGATGATTGTCATCCAAAGGAAGATAATCTGGTTTTCTCTCACCTTTAAAGATTCCCAATACATCAACACTACTGAAGAAAACAACACGTTTGAGTTTTGCTTCTGCTGCTGCTGAAAGAATATGCCAAGTTCCAAGAAGATTGACTGCCATTATTTCATCGGGCACATCCTCGGAGTTTCCAAGTAGCGCTGCAAGATGAACAACTGCATCGCAGCCTTGAAGTGCCGAACGAATTTCATCTGGATTCAGAATATTATGACCACTTGCAATATCAAACCCAATAACTTCACATCCATCAGCACGTAAAACTTTTTCAACAACCGAACCAATCATTCCTTCGTTGCCAGTAACTAATACTTTCATAAAACTCATGATTGTTGATTGTATTTACACAGTAGTTTTTGCGCGAAACTGATTCTATAGCGGTTCTTGAATGGAAGCAATACAATTTGACCTCTCTCCTAAAAGGAGAGAGGTTTTGAATCTTACTCCCCTTCCCTTATAGGGAAGGGGCTGGGGGTTAGGTCTGTATTGCACTCAACTGATAACCGCTATATTTAATAGGATTACTTTAATTCACGCCGTGCAGCTTCTAAAATTAAGCGTTGTTCGGCACGAGCGATCGCTTGATATGTTCGCTCGACTGCTTCCGGTTCAACAGAAATGGAAGTAATACCCCATTCCACTAACTTATCGATGATTTCTGGATAGAGGGCTGGTGCTTGACCGCAGATTGAACAAGGTATACCGGCACTTTTAGCCATTTGGATCAGTTGAGCGATCGCACTCATAACTGCTGGATGACGTTCATTAAATACTTTTGCTAGCTGTCCTTGTTCTCGATCCACTCCTAGCAATAATTGGGTTAGGTCATTTGTACCAATAGAAATTCCGGCTGCGCCTGCTTTAATATATTCTGGTAATAAAAACAAGACACTTGGCACTTCTGCCATCATCCACAATTGAAACTGCGCCACCTCGGTTAGAAAAGCTTGCTCAACTTTGCGACGACAAAAGACAAATTCTTCCACAGTTCGCACAAAAGGTAACAATAGATTGACATTGCTGTAACCAGCTTCCTGTACACTTGCCAAAGCTTTCAGTTCCAACTCAAATACTGCGGGATTTCGTAAATAGCTAAAGGTACCGCGTTCACCTAACATCGATTGTGGCGAAGATTCTAAACTATCACTCAATGATGGTAAATCCTGCGATCGCCAATCTAAAGAACGATAAAAAACTGGTCTTGGGGCAAAGGCACGAGCAAATTGCATAATCTGCTCAGACCATAGCTCTAACAATTCTGCCTGACGCCCGCTTAAAATCCAACTATTAGGATGTTGCCCGTTCAATATATTTAATACCATCAATTCTGAGCGCAACAATCCTACTCCATCCACAGGCAGGTTTTGCACTTGTTCTATTAAAGTGGATTGACTCAAGTTAACCAGCAGTTGGGTAGCAATCATAGGTAGATGAGACGTAACAGCAGGATGAGGCGCTTTCGGGTTGGAGTGATGGGAGGAAAGAAGATTTTCTTCTCTTCCTCTTTCCATCTCCTCCTTTGAGTCTCCTTTGATACGATAAACTTCTCCTTTGTCGCCATCAAGCAGCAATCGTTCGCCAGTTTGGATTAAAGTTGTGGCTGATGTTGCGTTTACTACTGCTGTAATACTTAATTCTCTAGCTAGAATTGCCGCGTGACTGGTTAATCCCCCTTGTTCAGTGATAATACCACCAACTTGTTGCAATAATGGCAACCAATCAGGTGTAATCGTTGGTACTACTAAAATTACTCCTTTCGGTAGTTGTTCGGGTTTTTGTTGCGGATTAATAATTACCAGAGCGGTAGCTATAACACGTCCCCCTGCTGCTCCTAGTCCCTTAATGAAGTGTGTGTGGGAAATTGATTTTGAAGGACTCACTTGTGTTATGTAGAGCTTGCCAGATGTTGTTTGTTGAGTGATAGTCCATTTAATGGTAAAGGTTTTACCTAGTTCACTTACCAGTTGAGTTCCCAGAGCAATTATTTGTTGTAAGTATTCTTCTTGTAAAGAGTACTGTTTTTGTTGGGCTTCTGGAAGCATATAGGTAATCAAACAGTTATGATCTGGTGTTAACGCTGAGTTCGGCACGGGTTGCGAAAAAACTTTAGATTCTGCATCATCAACGCCATAAGCCAGCATTTTATTGCCCAGTTGTTGCTCAAGCACAACCCCAGTTTCTGGTTGAATGTAGTAAACATCTGGCTGTATTTCGCCTTGTGCGATCGCAATTCCTAATCCCCAAGTAGCTTCAATTTCCCACCCAGATCCATTAGTTGTAAGCGAGCCACTGGCGATCGCATTTTCAACAGGTTGCACCAAAACTGCGAGATTAATTTGTTGCAGATTAATTCCTAAGTGCTGCCAATATAATAGACTCCGGGCCCGAAATATTTGGCTCCAGGTACGCTTTAGAGCCAAAGCGATCGCTTCCGGTTCGCACTGGCAAAATACCGACTCTAGTAAACCCGATATATTGTTGTTTATACCTGGAGTAGCAGTTGATACTGCCAAGGAAGGTCGAAGAATTAAACAGCTGGTTTGCCATTCCCTAGCGGCTTGGAAAATTGTACTCACCCACTCCTGGGTTACAGTCGCAGTCAGAATTTCTTGGCGCAAGCGGCTAGCCACCTGCTGAAGTTGACGCCAATTAGTGACATCAAGGTGTAGCGAAGAATGGGGTAAGTCAGCTACTAATGATTCTGAACTATTGAGATTTTCGAGAAATTGCCGCAAAATTTCTGCCGAAACTACAAAACCAGGCATCACCGGATAGCCGCGCTGGATAATTTTGCTCAAGTAAAAGGCTTTGTCACCTACTTTGGCACGGTCTTGTAGTTTAATTTGATCTAGCCAGTAGAGTTTATTCACTCAATTTGTTAGTTGTCTATTTGTAGCCACAGCCATTTCTTTTTGGTATGTTATCAGGTTAATCCACTGACTTCTGAATAAAAAGTACTTAGGGCTGACAGCAGTTTTCTTTTGCATGAATTAAGCAGGGTAGAGTAAAATTCAGAATTTAGGAGTCAGAAATCAGAAGTAAAACAGGCTTGATAGCTGGCTTTGAGACGAATCGTTACTTCAGTAACTTGGAATACGCTGTATAGCTGATTTGCTCTACTTATACATTGTCGGATCATATTTAATTGTTGACTATGTAGGTTAAATCTAACAATTTAAGGTATAATTTTATGGCTCAGTCA
>NZ_JADEXF010000584.1 GCF_015207245.1 Nostoc cf. edaphicum LEGE 07299 | reverse complement strand
GTAGTTACATATCTCATAGTTCGCTCCTGCTCAAATTGTTTAAACTCTTCCCAAAACTGATTTTCTAATGCCTTTGGAAATATCATAACCGAATCGATAAATCGATACAGGTTGCGAATATCTTGCTCTTCTAAGCCCAAATCATATAGTCTGCGAATTAAGCTAAATTTCCATATTTTGCGTTGTTCGGGTGATGAGCGTGTCTGCTGCGTTTTCAAATGCGCCATTACGACAGTTGCAAATGGATTATCGCTATTTTCTAACTCATGAAAGCGGTTTTCGTAATCCAAAAGTTTAATACTACCAAATTCAAAAGTTAAGCGAGTATTGGGATAATTGTAGCTGTAATTGCTTGGCCGCCATTCGCGGTTTGGATCGCAGAGAATTGCAAGGCTTATTGCTGGATAAGTTTCTATAATTTCTTTCCAAGGGCTATCAAAATCAGCGCGTAGGCGTAGCCCGTCGTAGACATCGCTAATATTAGTCATGTCATTTTTCAAATTATGGATAGAGTAGCAGTACTTGCAGTCGCTAGTTTAGAACTTTGCTTAATCGGAATCTCAACCCAAAATTCTGCTCCCTGTCCAGGCTCGGAAATACACCAAATAGCTCCGTTGTGTTTTTCTGTAACAATTTGAGCGCTAATTGCTAATCCTAATCCAGTGCCTTTACCTGCTGCTTTTGTGGTAAAGAAAGGGTCAAATAATCTTTGCTTAACTAATTCGGTCATGCCAGGGCCATTATCTGCAATTTTTACAGTTACACGATCCAAGTTGCGTAACTCAGTACGAATTACAATTTGGCTGGGGTTAGCTTCTATTTCCTCAAGAGTTCGCTTGCTGTTATAACTATCCAGAGCATCAATAGCATTACCAATCAGATTCATAAATACCTGATTTAATTGTCCGGCATAGCATTCTACTAAGGGAATATCACCATATTCCTTGACTATTTCAATTCCGGCATTTACAGATGTTTGTTTGAAGCGATTTTGTAAAATCAGTAGTGTGCTATCAATACCTTCATGAATATTGACAGGTTTCATATCTGCTTCGTCAAGTCGAGAAAAATTCCGCAAGGAGAGAACTATTTCACGAATGCGATTAGCTCCCATTTTCATTGAAATTAGTATTTTAGGTAGATCCTCAACCATAAAGTCAAGGTCGATCGCTTCTATATGAGCTTCTACTTCAGGTGTTGAATGAGCATTAGACTGTTGATAGAGTTCTACCAGTTCCAATAAGCCCAGTGTATATTCACTTACATGGGTCAAATTACCGTAGATAAAGTTAACTGGGTTATTGATTTCATGAGCGACACCTGCGACTAATTGACCTAAACTCGACATTTTTTCGGTCTGAATCAGTTGAGCTTGAGTCTGTTTGAGATTGTGTAGTACTTGATTGAGTTGTTCTGCCTGAATAGTAGCAGCAGCAGTAGCAGCGCGGCTTTGATTATACAATTGGGCTTGGTCAATCGCGATCGCTAACTGGTCAGCCACACCTCGAATAATTTCTACCTCATCATCACTCCAGGGGCGAAGTTCTCTACTATGTTCGCAGACAATCACACCCAAGTGACCCGACTGAGTTTGAACTGAAACTGTTAGTAAAGACTTAAAACCCAATGTCACAAGTAAATTCCGACTCTTGAAATCAAGCCATGAATCTGTCGCAATGTCATCAAAGCAAAGCAAATTCCCTTGCATAACAGCTTCACTTATGGCTTCCACATTCTGGATAGGAGAACAGCCTAAAGGTTCTGTTAAATCGGGAGCGCAAGCTTGCTGACTCAGTTCCAAGCTAGTAGATTCATCTTCTTGATGACACCAAAAAAATTGGCATCGATCGATTTGGAGCAGTTCCCGAACTTCAACCACTACTGTACTCAAAATCGTATTTAGATCCAGCGAGTTGCGAATTTGACTAGATAGACGAGTTTTAAGAATTTTTTCTCGCTCAACTAGCTTTCGCAATTCAACTTCAGATTGCCTTAACTCTAGCTGGGCCATATTACGATTGAAACTAGCTCTTGCTAGTAGCCAAGAACCAATGCCAATTAATCCTACTAACCCAGCATATAGCAGTAGCAATTGACTCAAAAATCGGTTTGATTTAGTCGTCAACGTCTCTGGCGATACCCGCGAGACAATTTTCCAGTGATAGGATTTAGGATCAATTTGATTTTGGCTTGGCGCAAAAGCTTGTCCTGCTCCCGTACTAGATTTTTGCCCTTCGACAAGTGGGTAAACTGTGGTAAAAGTGAACATTCCCTCAGCAGTTTGGAATTGTCCCGATTCTTGTTGAGAAATTTGCTGCCATGCTTGAGGAAAAGCTGTGCCAAAAGTGCGGTTTTTGCGATCGGGAAACATAAATCCCCATTCATCTTCAGGCTGCGCCCCTTTTAACCAGTAGCCATCGGCATTCAGTAGCATTCCCTGACTAGAGGCGTTAGCAAAAGCTTGATTAAAATTGTCCAGCAATTTTGCGCCGAAATAATTTAACACCACAATGCCCCGTTTCTGTCCACGGCGATCAAAAACGGGAGTGCCAAAGCGGATCATTGGCTTTAAGGGTTGTTCAACCTGACCTCGTTCGATGTTGAGGTCAAGGGGAGAGACAAATACTTGTCCTTGGTTCAGCCGCAAAGTGTCATTAAACCAGTAGCGCTTGGCTTGAACTTGCAGTTTTTCTTCGGGGACAATCGCTGGTTCATCCTGGTTAAAGTTGACTCTAACAACTTCTTTACCTGATTGATCTAAAAAGCGAATTTGGTCGTAAAGTTTTTTATATCCAGAAATTAATAAAAATTCTTGGGAAAGTGCCTGTTCTTGCCCATCCACTCCGTTTAAAATTCTTTCTAGCTCGTTTTGTTTAGAGATAACCATCAAATCTGAGACAACCGAGTGAAAGTCTCCGCTGATGACTTTAGTTTGTAAATCTACCTTACGGAGTTCATTTGTTTTCAGCAGAACTTTGTCGCTTTGTACCTGTTGGTAGTAGATAGTCCCAATAACAACCCCAACTAAAGCTGACAACGGCAAAAAAACCGTTAGGAAGTTTTTGATTAAAACTCGTGAATGAATCTGTGGTGACATATTTGATACTTAGGTACAACTCAAAAATTGGGCTGAAAATTAGCTAATTTCCAGCTGCGCCACGTTTTCTGAGTCAAGGTTGAGAGAAAACTTTTTCTCCTGGTAGATATAGGTAATCAGCCCAGCTACCAAATTCACCATGAAATTGAATACTCTGCGACTTCTGGAATGTTCTAGTTGAACAAAGTTCCGCCCTTTTTTGTTATTGTCAGTTAGACACTCTGATAATCAGTACCGAAAAACCACGAGTTTGACGTAAAGATTTTACACTTATAAGTATTTTGATACTGAGAAGAGAGACACAAGGCGATGTCTACGCTAAAAACGGTTTTTCATTCTTGTGCTGCGATCGCACATCAATAGATTACGTACAATCTATCTAGAATCAAATTTGGCAAAACCGCTCATGTTAAACTACAATCCACTGCATTGTTTGCCATCTTCCGAAGAACTGCCCGACTCAGATGATACTGCTGTGGATAATGAACTTCAAAATTTAATTCCCGGCTTGCTGAAAACGATACTAGCTTTGGTTTGGTGCGATCGCTGGGATTGGTTCTTTGGTGTTGATATGGGTATTTATTCTCACCCAGGCAAACCAGCCATTGTCCCTGATGGGTTTCTCAGCTTAGGAGTTAAACGCTTCGTTGATGAGGATTTACGCCTAAGTTATGTGCTATGGGAAGAAAAGCAACTGCCAATTTTAGCGCTAGAAGTTGTTTCTCAAATATATCGAGAAG
>NZ_JADEXF010000583.1 GCF_015207245.1 Nostoc cf. edaphicum LEGE 07299 | reverse complement strand
GCTCCCCTGCTCCCCCCCAACTCCCGACTACGAGACTTTGTAACCAAGTCGCTAAGGTTGAGTGAGTTAATTCAAAATTTATCCAACCAGGGGGAACTATTTGGATGCTAAAAACGTCCTCACAAATCCCTGATAAATCTGAAGCGAGCGCACTAGCAAGCTCCATCGCTTTTCGATTCTGAGATTTTGATAGTCGCAGAGACACACCTGAGGTATAGAAAACTCTATTGTCATCTCTACCTTTATATAGAGGAATTTTTTCCCCTTTTATGCATTCATTTTCTGGTTTATAAGTATCAATGCTTAGTGATTTTATTAGATAACTATATAATAGCTGTTTGATGGACGTATATTTGCTAACTGGTAATTCATAATGCACGTAATATTATTTAAATAGTCATGTAAGATATATTTGTTACGTTTCTGTCATCTGTCTTGCGGTATAAATTTAATTTAGATGAAGAAAAATGAGAAGAGGATAAAATTTGATGAATAATCGATGAATAGTAAGTAAACTTTACTACCACCATTGTACAGTAGGAAGTATAACAAAAGAGTAGAGAGTAATTTACTTTCTATTCTTTGGATTGGCTGGCGCTGTTAGGCGTTAAGCCTGCCTCGTCAACACAAAGACACTCCTTGCACCCTTTTATTTACGTCTTTGTCTTCAGCCGAACGCTCTTTGTTACCTATGCAATCTCCATCCTCCTTTTCTGAGGCATCACGGCCTTTTTTAACTTGGCAACGCATTCTTGACTGGGCTCAAGAACACTATCGCTGCCGCACCTTTAGCAAAGATGAGCGCATTCCAGCCCGGCCTGGATTGCTGTATTTGGTGCAAAGGGGTGCGATCCGTATGGTAGGAACCGCCCAAGTTAGTGCGACCGCCAGTCAGCTAACGTCTCGACGAATCAACAGAACTCCAGAAGAAGCGTTCTTGGGTTTTGTGGGAGCGGGACAGCCATTTGAAATTGTTGCTCAGTCACCATTCACACTCCAGGCTTACGCTCATGTCGATCAAACTGCGGTGCTGTGGATGTACTGGCATGATTTAGACAATTGGCCTCACTTCCGTCGCGAAGTTATGGATGCCTTTAGATATCAGCACCAGCGTAAGCTGCTGTGGCTGAGTGCCTTGGGACAACGCCGCACAATTGACCGACTCTTAGGATTTCTCACATTGTTAATTGAGGAATATGGAGAGCCAGCAATGAGCGACACCGATCCTGATGTGATTCGCGGTTATTGTCTGCCTTTTCCCCTCACTCATGCCCAAATTGGTAGCGCGATTGGTTCCACTCGTGTCACCGTCACCCGCTTGATGGGTAAGCTGCGTCAACGTGGTTTAATCTTGACTCAAGGGGATAATCTCATTTGCTTGCCAGCAGAGTCGATTAATAGAGCTGGTTAAGGTAAAGTTCAGAGCGGCGATTTCCGCCACTCTGTCTTGAGTGCGATTCGCAGATGTCAGCGAATTTTGACAAATCCCGCTTGGGTAATCAGTTGCTGTCCCTGCTCAGTCAGCAGTAAGTTGGCGTAAGCGACACCTGCTTGCTGCTCATTCTGACCATTCTGTTTGACTACCACAAACAGATTGCGGGTAATCGGGTATTTTCCTGATTGAAATGCTTCAATGTTCAACTTGTTCCGTTTACCAGGACATTCAGACGGGAGGACAGAAGGTTCTTGGTATGGAGCAATGTATTGCCCTTGCGTGCGCCCCAACGGCAAGGCTTTGATTGAGCATTGAGGAATTACTTCTGGGGCAGAAGCGTAGTAGATGCTACCAGGACTATCAGCCAATTTTTGCAAGGCTTGGGTGGTTGTGGAGATAAATTCTACATTGGAGCTGAAAGCTTGACCACCCAAGATGTCTTGGACAAAAAGTTCGACAGTACCGCCATCAGCAATGCGACGGGAATAGGGCTTGATCGGGATATTGGGGCCGCCCACCTGGCTCCAATTATTAATTTTGCCTGTGTAAATTGACTTTAACTGTTCTATTGTTAGTCCTGGAATATTCAGGTTAGGGTTAACTGCAACCGCTAAACCATCAATTGCCACAGGAATTTGTTTCAAACTGAACCCACGCTGCTGGGCACGGCTTAATTCCTGATCTAGAACTGGTCGGGAGGACTGGGCAAAAGCTAGTTGACCGTCTATCAAGGACTGAATGCCAGTACCAGAACCAGGCGATGCATTGCTGGGTTCTACATAGCGCAGGCGTAACTCTGGCCGCGCAGCTTGAATTGCTGGATCAACTCCTAGTCGAATCGGTGCCCAAGATGTACTACCTCCGTAATTGAATAATCCTGTAGGAACATCCTTTACTGAACTGAAAGTATTGCCAGTGGCTTGTTCTGAGCCAGTTTGGGGCGTTTTGGTGCTACCAGAATTAATTGTATTTAGATCGACACCAGATTTTCTAGTAAACCACCAAAAACCGCCAGCTATTAGCCCGACGGTGATTAGGATGGATAATACAAGAATAGTTGTTTCATTTTTTTGGGACATAGTATAATTACCCGCGCATCCATTCAATATAAGTGCTTGACTTGACAAGTGCTTGCTACTTGAGATTGTATTTGGAGGACGGGGATTTTGTTAGCAAATCCTAACTTCTGAGTAATTTAGAAATAAATTTCATTTAGATTATTCGTCTCTTATCTCAAGCTTTGAGTGGTGGTAAGAATAAATTGACAGTAAGATTTTTCCCCATAAAGCTCAATTTCCCATCTTGAGAGGTTTTCCAGGTTAAGTATTGGTTAATTTTTAATTTTTTATTGCTGATTAACGCACTGGTTCAAAGTCATAACCAGTACGAGAGCGAGAACCAAGAACAATTTTTACAAGTTGGACTGGCGCATTGCGATCGCCTGATCCTAAAAATCGAATTGTACCAGAAGCTCCAGTGACAGAAAAGTCAGATGACAAGAGTGCTTGTTGGACTCCATCTCGCGTAGGATTACGTTCTAATGCCGCAATTAGAGCTACAGTGGCATCATAGCTGAGGGCACTTCGCCAGCTCACATCACCGCCCCATAACTGCCGCGATTTCTGGGGAAAATCTGACTTAAGATCGCCATCAATATGCCAGGGAACTGCCACTACCATCCCCACAGCTTGTTCTCTGCCAATTTCCAAAGTTTTAGCGGTGTAAACATCATCTCCCCCCAACAGAGTTAACCGTTTCTGGTTAATCTGAACTACTTGCAGCGCTTTATCGAGAGTTTCAGTGTTAGCAGCTAACATCAATACTTCTGCACCTTGTTTAGTTGCTTGTTCTACACTTTTAGCTGCACTAAAATCCGCCTTGGATAAGTCAAATTCGCTAGCTACCTGTCCACCCTCTAGGGAAACGGATGAAACAAACTCCGACTTCAAAGATTGACTATAGTTACTCTGAGAATTAAAGAAAACCACTGCATTTTTTTTCTGCAAGGTTCTCACCATATAGTTAGCTAAAGTTCTCGCAGCCATAAAATCACTGGGAACTGTCCGAAAAACGTAGCGGCTAAAGTTAGAAATTTTGACAGATGTACTAGTAGGAGATATGGCTACAAGTTGTCCAGAAGTATAGATAGTACCTGCGGCTAAAGTGGAATCGCTAGTATTCGGCCCAACTACACCTAATACTTCGGAATTGCTGACTAGGTTTGAAGCGATTTGCTGGGCTATTTCTGGATTGTCGTCGTCATTAGCTATCCCTACCCTTAAGGGTACTCCCTTGATTCCTCCTGAGCTATTAACTTGATTTTGAGCTTGGGCGATGCCACGCAAAATTTCTAAAGCAGCATTGGGGTCAGTGCCGAATGGTACAGAAGCCACGATAGTATAGCTC
>NZ_JADEXF010000582.1 GCF_015207245.1 Nostoc cf. edaphicum LEGE 07299 | reverse complement strand
AAGCATGAGTGCTGGATTTATTCAATTGATTGCCGTAATGAAATACTCCACGCCACACAAAACCAAATCATTGGGACTGGAGAGTTAGAAAGCATCACTGTGCAAAAACCTGCTTTTGTTTTGGGCCTATTCGGGCAACTGCAAGACTGGCAGATGTACAAGATTCTTCGCTTCGTCGTGCGTTACTAAGTGCGGCACTGGAACCCTCTGCATTAGCCCAAAGCCTTATACAACAAAGATTTAGCCCTGCGGCACTGGAAACCTGGAATAAGGGAATACCTGATATGGGTGTTGCTGCCGTTATTGAATATTACGCTTTTGATGCTGGACGGTACTGCAAACAGCAAGCCAGACTTGTATGCAAAGCTTTTAACCGGATCGGTGTTCGTGCCTGGATGCAAGACATAATGGGCTGGACAAAACCCGCCACTCAACCACAAGAACAACCCCCGACACCAGCCCTCCCCCCAGTTGAACAACGATTGCATACTCTTGTCCTGGCAATGAAGACTTTAGCTGAATTAACCGGTGGCAGACTCAACCCATACATAGAACAGCAATTTAAAGACTATGCCGGGAATCTTCTGGCTGAACATAATAGGAAATTGCTAACCCCTTCAGAAGAACGCTGGCTGGGGGTTGTGAACTTTGCAGAGAACGAACTTGGAAAAAAAGTTCCCCTGAGCGGCACTCACTACCGGGGACACTTGGGTACATGGGTGAGAACATTCTACCCTCAGTTAGGCGATCGCCAAGAAACGCGATTGGTTAACGGTGTGCAACAGCCCATCTATGTCTACGCTTGTCACGAGCCGACTGTTGCGGCTGGGTTGACCAAAGCTATAGAAGAGTTCTTTGTTCATCCCAGTCCTGGAGCAGCGTTAAGGCAGGCGGGGGCTTTCGCTAGCAAGAAGGAAAAAGTATCAGTTTAGTAGCCATCAGTCTTTAGTTATTGGTTCCCTGAATTCTTCTGACTGTTGGTCAATTAAATAATACCCACCTAGAGAATTAGCACTGAAAATTTTATGATCATCCCTTTTAATTTACAAGCACAAGTTACAGCCACTGATGGTAAAGAGTGCATAATTAGCACTGCTTATGTAGACATCATTCAAATTCTGACTTCTAAAGAATTAGCTCAAGCTGACCCGGAAATGAGGGGAACTTTAGACATGATTGCAGAAAATGGGAGCTTTTGTGGCGACGGTGTTGATGAGTTTCTGAGCGATGTTTTAGATGAACTTCAGGACTGGGAATTTGTCGAAGAAATTGACGATGGCAACAGTACTTACTGGGTGCTTACCCCAAAAGGCGTTTTGCTCCAAGCTGAACTTTAACAAAAATAATCAAGCGAACAATCGCAATTGACCTGTAATTAGGGATTGCTCCTCACCACTACATACTCTGATTCTGGCTCAAGCTGGTTTCAATGGAATAATTTTACGCCTTGGAGATAAAAAATATGAAAGCCATAGTCACAGTAGTTGAGAAAATCTCATCTGAAGCTCACATTGATATTCCTGAAGGTTTAGCAGAATTAGGCATTAGACAGCACGTTGTAGATCATTACAACAGTGGCGAAATGCTTCCTTTACTAAATATTTTCCACGTTGATTTTGAATCTATCAGTGTTCACATTGGTAAAAAACCCAAAATCAGTTGGCAACCTGGAAAATCTTGGATTTCAAAGCGTCCCTATTACTTTTGTAAACTTGGAAGATTTACTTTGACTCTGTTAACTGATACAGAGCAAAACTTAACTCGTACAGAAGTTTACTTTGGGCATCACAAGCAACTTATTTATACGTCAGAAAAAGAGATATCCAAAGAATTGGCAACAGTCGAACTCCAAAATTTCTTAAGTGGATTAGCTGTTGAACTTCAGACTTTAAGCCACATTGAATTTCCAGAACAAGTCTGAAATTAACATTGAAAATAACAGGAATTAAATTCGATAAATCCGAACAATCGAATAAGCCGCAACTAACCTGTCCTTACAAAACAGCCCGGAACGTGAAAGAACTGATTGATGCCTGGCTAACAGACCCGACTGCTATGAGTGATGATTGCGTGCCGCTGCTTGTTAGAGACTCAATCAAGTGGAATTGCTGGGTTTTACCTTGGCGCAATGGAGAGCGAAAGCTAAATAACTTGTACCAGAACTTCAACCCGGTAGTCGTGGATTTCCTAGCACAAGAATTAGCAACGAAATCAAAACGCTCCGCACAACAGGAAATAGATCATGCGATCGCAGTAATCAACACCTGGGAAAAAACCAAGGGTGGGTGGACGAACCTGATGCAGCGCTATCAGCAAGCAGTATTGCAAACAGAAAAACAGTCCCCACCTCAACTACATACTGCTACGACAAGAAGACCAAGCAACACCAATAGCATCACGCTCGAAGATGCTTTGGCACAAGACCGAATACGCCGTCAGCAAGAGCAATCAAAGCAGGCTCCATCCAATGAGTATCAACACAGCCCACAAATGCTGGAGCTAAAAGCAAAACTTCAAGCCACAGCTTCTTCTGCAAAAGTTTCGAGCAACACCAGACCATCTTCCACGAATTTGCGAGAAGTTGAAGCGCAGTTAAAATTAGCACTAAGAGCCTAATTATGCACCCTAATCAAGACAACGTAGTTTCTTTCCATCCTGACAGGTCACTTGACAACTTGCCTCCACAAAATATCGAAGCGGAAGTTGCTATTTTGGGCGGGATTATGCTCGACCCAGAAGCAATAACCAGAGTCAGCGATCGCCTAAGCGTTGAAGCTTTTTACATCAGCGCCCACTCATACATTTATCAAGCTGCGACAACGCTTCACGCTTTGTTTCAACCCACAGATTTACTAAGCGTCACCGCTTGGTTGGCTGACCACAATCTGCTCAATCGCATTGGTGGCAGGAATAAGTTAGCAACTCTGGTAGACCGCACTGTATCCGCCGTCAACATCGACGCTTTGGCTGATTTGGTGATGGAGAAATATCGACGGCGACAGCTAATCAAAGTGGGCAATGAAATTGTCCACCTCGGCTACGAGACGCAAACTGAACTACCACTTGTCCTTGGGGAAGCTGAGGCAAAAGTTTTTACTGTAACTCAAAATCAAAGCGATGAGCGCTGCAAGGTTTTCTCAGCACAAGACATGGGCATTGAACTTTTTCAAAAGCTGGAGATGGGGAATATGGCAGGCGACAAAGTTGGTTGGTATGACTTGGAAAATATCACCGGTGGCATTTATCCCAGCAGCTTAGTTGTAGTGGCTGCTGAATCCCACATGGGCAAAACTCACTTCATGATTTCTTACGCTTACGAAATTATGAGCAAACTTGGAAAGCCAGTTCTGTATGTAACTCCAGAAATGGACAAGAATCAACTCAATGCCCGAATGCTAGCCCGAATCACTGGCGTAGACGCTTCTATGATTCAAACCAATACGCAATGCTACTGGGAACAAATAGCACAAGGCATAGGACAGATGGTGGAACTGCCTTGGAAAGTCTATGAGCATTCCTCCCCTACAACCACAATGATTGCTTCTGCTGTGCGCCGTGCCATTGCCGAATTTGGTGGTTCTATTGGTGCTGTGTTTATTGATTACTTGCAGCAGATCCCTCTGGAATCTGGGGGGAATATGGCTTTTGAAGTCGGCAAGATTACCCGCCAGATTCGGGATATCGCCAAGTCTCACAAAATCCCTGTTTTCTTGGGCTGTCAAATTAATCGGGGCAATCAAACTACGGCTGATAAACGCCCCAATCGTCATTTACTTCGTAACTCTGGTGAAATCTTTGAGGTTTGTGACCAGTTAATTATGCTTTACCGCGATGCTGTTTACAC
>NZ_JADEXF010000581.1 GCF_015207245.1 Nostoc cf. edaphicum LEGE 07299 | reverse complement strand
GAGACAGGCGTAGTGTTACACACCTGGTTTTTATTATGTAGGTGTGTAATCTCTATGAAGTAAGTGAGGTAAAAATATGTCTGATTCAATCATTACGTCTGATTTGCTTGTGAATTTATCCACACAGGAACAGCAGCTTTTATCTGGGGGATACCACGAATACGACAAAGACGATGATTATAACAAAGGCAAAAACTACGATTGGTATGGTAAGAAATACCACGACAAAAAACGCAAAAAACACCAGTCATGGTATTAAGTTAAAGAGCCTATGGACTGAGTAGTCTTGTAGGAGTCGAACCGAGATCCGTGAGAAATAGTTTCACTTACATGAGATGACATAATTGTTTGGGGTTTTGAGGAGCATTAGCAGACACAAAACCCCATTTTTTAGGTCAATTTACACCTGCTAATCTCAATTAACAGACATAATAATCCCTCTTTTAACAATGCTTCGCTAATTTAAGAAGGGTTGACACCAAGTGGAATGGATTGAATACTGTCTAGTTGGGCTGACCTTTGACCCCAGGTTTAAATTTCCAGTCAGTTCTAGACGTTGCTTTGGGGTCAGTGACTCAACGCCAGCCGTCTTTTTTCCCTGATTATCCTGGGTAACTCTACGAACTGATAAAGCTCTTGGTCACCAAGACTTCATCAACGTTCTTTGGAGTCTGCGAAATGCTTTCACATCACCACGAACTGACTCGAATTTTTGATCGCTTTTATCGGGTGAGTAGCGCTCGCTCTCGTAGCATTGGTGGTTCTGGATTAGAATTAGCGATCGCGCAAGCAATTATTCAGTCACACCACGGCAGCATAGATGTGCAAAGTAACTTAGGTGAAGGTAGCACTTTCACTATTAAGCTACCTTTTAATATACCCCCACTTAAAACCGTTCGCTCTATTTACCCATTTAAAATGTTGTATCGTTAAAGACAGATGCTTACAAAAAACTTTTTAGTTCAACTCTACCCTGATTATGGGTGTGAGTAGTTTTGAAGCAGTGAAATGGCTTCTGCATCTAGGAGGTAACTTATATTACTTCGTCTCGATTGAGATTTGTTCTGATGTACTCAATCATGCAAACGAATGCCACGTAACGACATTGCATTAAATGAAACAACAACTGTCGAAACGCTCATCAGTATGGCAGCTATTGCTGGTGTTAATAGAATGCCGAATGGGTAGCCAACTCCTGCCGCTAATGGAATGGCAACAACGTTGTACCCAGCTGCCCATAACAAGTTATGAGCCATTTTGCTGTAGGTAGCTTTCGCAAGTTTAAGCGCGTAAGTTGCATCAAGCGGATCGCTTTTAACTAAGATTAGATTGGCAGACTCGATCACAACATTGGTTCCGGCTCTGATCGCCAGTCCTAAATCTGACTCGGTTAAAGCAGGTGCATCATTGATGCCCTCGCCTACAAAGGCGGTCGGCTTTTCAGCTTTGAGCCGATGAATTAGCGCAGCTTTACCCTGTGGTAGGACACGAGCATAGTAGCGATCAATCTGCAAATCCCCAGCAACGGTCTTGGCAACTGCTTCGGCATCGCCTGTAATCATTACCACCGCACGTCCATTTTCTGTAATTTTACAACCGCTTCTCGTGCAGATGTGTGACTTAAAGTAAAAGATGGTTCTTGTCAGCTTTTGGTGATCACTAGTGGGCTGGTTTAGGCAGAAGGCAGCTATGCTGAGGGCAGTCCCAATGAAAAAATTTCATCACCATGAATGAAAATGTGGTAACTTCCAAGATAAGGCTGATACAAGCGAGGTTGTTTCCTTATTAGAGCACCAGAGCCTGAAGGGCAGTCTAACCTGGATATCGAGAGGAATTACCAATTGTCGCCACTGAGCAATTTTTTGGTTTTAGTGAGCACGCAAGTCAGAATCTACTATTTAGATATCCACGTATTAGCCCCCTATCAATTTTGAAAGTTGTAGTAGATCAAGAGATATGCAGGTAGTCTACAATCGTTGTGCAGGACTAGATGTACACAAAAAGACGGTGGTAGCTTGTGTAATTACCCCAAAGTCTTCGTCCGGATGGCACAAGGAAATACGTACATTCACTACAATGACTCAGGACTTGTTAAAACTTTCTGACTGGTTAACAAGTCACAATTGTACTCATGTAGCAATGGAGAGTACTGGTGAGTACTGGCGACCTGTATTTAATATCCTAGAAGGAAACTTTGAAGTTATGTTAGTTAATGCCCGTCATATAAAAGCGGTGCCAGGACGCAAAACAGACATCAAAGATTCGCAGTGGATTGCCGAACTACTACAACATGGGTTGTTACGTGCGAGTTTTATTCCCCCTGTGGAGCAAAGAGATTTGCGCGATTTAACTCGTCATCGTAGCAATTTTATTCGAGAAAGAGTGAACTTGGTGAATCGAGTCCAAAAAGTGCTTGAAGCTGCTAATATCAAACTTGCCTCAGTTGCCAGTGACGTAATGGGAGTGTCAGGACGAGCAATGCTAGCTGCGATTGTTGAAGGTAGCGCTAGTCCTGAACTAATGGCGGACTTGGCAAAAGGAACTATGCGAAAAAAGCATGATTTACTGATTCTTGCACTTGAGGGTAGAGTTCGTCCTCATCAACGATTTATTCTCGCACAGCTACTGTGTCAAATTGATAGCATAGACGAAACAATTAAATGTTTTGACCAACAAATTGAGGAATATTGTTGCCCTTTTGAGCAAGCGGTAGAGTTATTAGATACTATACCAGGTATCGCACGTCGAACTGCGGAAATTATTGTATCTGAAATTGGCATCGATATGAGCCGTTTCCCAAGTGCCCAGCATTTGGCTGCTTGGGCTGGAGTTGCTCCTGGTAACTACGAAAGTGGTGGGAAAACGCTTTCAACTAGTACCCGTAAAGGCAATCGCTCCTTACGAACAATTCTGGTTCAAGCCGCTCACGCTCTAGCCCATACTAAAACTTACCTTGCTGCTCAGTTTCGTCGTATTAGTGGGCGAAGAGGCAAAAAACGCGCAGCTGTTGCTGTTGCACATTCTATTTTAATGATCGCTTACCATCTAATATCACATCAAGAACCTTATAAAGATTTAGGAGCTGATTATTTCGACAAACAACGACCGGAAAGTGTCAAGAAACGTTTGATTAAACGCCTAGAAAAACTTGGTTATCAAGTTAGTGTTGAACCTGTTCCGGTCGCAATTTAAACCTGTAATCAATATTTTGTTTCGGCTGTGTCGCCATTGAATGACTTCAGCCACATATCCTTCTTGGATTTAAGCCGAAGTTTGATTTTCAAGTCAGAAGGAAGAAAGAAGAAAACTACAGAAATTCCTGCTGTGCAAGGGTTACAGAACCTCTAGATCACAAGAAAAGTCTTCAAGTTCGATCTGAGTCTTGGTCACAAGTTCTACGACGACAGGCAGAATCTTAAAACCCTTCTGCCTTCTGCCTCCTGCCCTCTGCCTTAAAGCGCGTAACTTTTCATCATCACCAAAAGTTGCCAAGAACCTAAAAGATTGCCGTTTTTTAAAGTAAAAGCTTGCCGTTGCGGCAAACAATTTATTTAAGTCACAATCATAAATAGGCAAGTCGATCGGCTAGTGATTGAAATTTACTTAGATGTCTGCGCTTCCTTAACCATACGCATAATCTGGCTCAGGTTGTTTGATCTCCGGTGCGAGTGACCTTGACTGTCAAAGCACCTTCTCCATTGACCGCTCCGGCGATCGCTTCATCATTGGCTTTTTTGACCACCGGGCGCGACTCTCCCGTGAGAAAGGCTTCATTGACGTTGGAAGTACCCTCGACGATCTCACCATTGATCGGGACTTGTTCGCTAGGACGAATCAGAATACGAT
>NZ_JADEXF010000580.1 GCF_015207245.1 Nostoc cf. edaphicum LEGE 07299 | reverse complement strand
ACATTAAAATCTTCAGTTTTTTAGCAGCATAGAAAAACTATGCCCATATTTATTTGCTGTCAAAATTAAACTTTAGCAGCTGATTTGGTAACAACGTTAAGTTCACCTTTAGCATACTTAGCAGCAAAATCTTCCAAAGAAATTTGCTTAATCTTGCTTGCATTGCCAGCTGTGCCAAATTGCTGATAGCGTTCAGCACAAACCTTCTGCATGTATGTAATAGAAGGCTTGAGGAAGTGACGGGGGTCAAACTCCTCTGGTTTTTTAGCCAAAGCTTCACGTACAGCAGCAGTAATAGCCAAACGGTTGTCGGTGTCGATGTTTACTTTACGTACACCACTCTTGATGCCTTTTTGGATTTCTTCTACAGGTACACCGTAGGTTTCAGGAATTGCACCACCATATTGGTTAATCAGTGCAAGCAAATCTTCAGGCACAGAAGAAGAACCGTGCATTACCAAGTGGGTGTTAGGCAAACGGCGGTGAATTTCTTCAATGCGGCTGATAGCCAAAATTTCGCCAGTCGGCTTGCGAGTAAACTTGTAAGCACCGTGGCTTGTGCCAATGGCAACAGCCAAAGCATCTACTTGAGTTGCTTCTACGAAGTCAACAGCTTCATCGGGGTCGGTTAGCAATTGGGAGTGGTCGAGTGTACCTTCAAACCCGTGACCATCTTCAGCTTCACCAGCACCAGTTTCTAGAGAACCCAAGCAACCAAGTTCACCTTCAACGCTGACACCCAAAGCATGAGCTACGTTTACAACTTCGCGGGTAACGTTAACGTTGTACTCGAAGCTAGCAGGAGTTTTCGCATCAGCTTCCAAAGAACCATCCATCATCACGCTAGTGAAGTTGTTCTTAATTGCTGAGTAGCAAGTAGCAGGCGCATTTCCATGATCTTGGTGCATGACAATGGGAATGTGAGGATAGGTTTCTACCGCCGCCAAAATCAAGTGACGGAGGAAGTTTTCTCCTGCATAATTACGAGCGCCGCGTGAAGCTTGTAAAATTACGGGGCTATCTGTCTCGACAGCAGCCTTCAGGATTGCCTGAATCTGCTCCAAATTGTTAACGTTGAAAGCTGGGATGCCGTAACCGTTTTCAGCTGCGTGATCCAACAGCAGCCGCAGTGGTACAAGCGCCATAGATAGTCCTCCTAATGTGGTTGTCAGCTAGTCGGTCTGAGAGAAGCGTAATCATTACGCTAAATCTTAAGAGTTTTTTCAACTTATAGGAAATTATAACTAGTGTCGTGTATCTATGTTGAAAAAGTTTATGCCATCGTTACTATAACTATGTTCTATACTTGCTCTCTACTGTTGTACTATGCCCCATAGTTGATCTGTATTGCTGTACATTTAGTTACCCTACAACTAGTAGCTTTGGTAGCCCAGTATCCATAATGCTCGTTTCTACAATTAAAAAGAGCTGCGATCGCTTCTTTACATCATTTAACAAACTTCTATATGGGTCGCCCGGGATTCGAACCCGGAACTAATCGGTTAAAAGCCGAGTACTCTACCGTTGAGTTAGCGACCCTTTCGCTGCATTTCGCAACTTTGCAATCATAGCATATACATCTGTAGATTTGTAAAGGGGTTTAGAAAAAATTAGCCGTCAACCTTACAGATGCTGTGTGGCTCGCTCCTGGTGCTAACACAGTCAGGTTATCACCAGTATTGAGAGAGTTACGGGTGGCACTCCACGGTTCTAGACAGTAGAACTCTTTGCCTTTGACTGTCCAAAATACCAGATAGGTAGAGAAATCATCATAATCCAAGGTGAGTTTTAACTTCCGGCTGCGATCTATCGCGGTGGCCGATTGACTCGTTAGCTGTCCAAAGGCAAAATCAATTTCATCACGGCTAAAGTCAAAATTGCCATCAAAAGAGTGAATTTCTTTAGTTTGATTGTCTTGATACTGCTTAGAAGGAATTTCCAGCTCTAACTGAGTTTTATCACCACACAGAAAGTAGGGATGGAAACCAGCCGAAAAGGGCATTGCTGTAGATGACAAGTTTTTATACTGCTGACGGACTTCTAGAGTATTACCTTGAAGTTCGTAGGTGAAAGCCAGTTGAAAATCAAAAGGATAAACAGCCTTAGTTTGCTCATTGCTATTCAGAACGACAGTGAGACTAGCTTTATCTCCAGTTTCTTGTTCTGTTACTTTCCACGGCAATTCACGGGCAAAACCATGTTGTTTGAGAGTATATTTTTGCCCGTTGTGAGTGTAAGTATTATCTGGTAGATTGCCACAAATAGGAAACAAAATTGGATTTCCACCTCTGACACTCAACTCAGGATGAGTAAAGCGTTCACTATCCAGGTAGAAAATTTCTTGCCCTTGAATGCGCCAACGGGTGATGATACCGCCACGTTCGGGTACGACTTCCAATTGAGAACCAGCGGCTTCATCAGAAAGAATATAGGTCTTGTACTGTTGCTGTTGAACTGCAATGCTAAACACAAATTTTAGTCCTGTGTAAGGTGGAGTGCTGAGTA
The DNA here is from genome assembly GCF_015207245.1 of Nostoc cf. edaphicum LEGE 07299. Classification (GTDB taxonomy): domain Bacteria; phylum Cyanobacteriota; class Cyanobacteriia; order Cyanobacteriales; family Nostocaceae; genus Nostoc; species Nostoc edaphicum_B. The sequence continues at coordinate 1,347 of NZ_JADEXF010000580.1, read as the reverse complement.
CGCAGTGCTGAGTTCTGAGTAGAATAAAAAGTACTCAGCACTCAGCACTCATAACTCAGCACTGTTTATTCGTCTTCTGCAAACACGAAACGATATAACTCGCTGGGGTCTGGCTCAGGGCTGCTTTCGGCGAACTTAACCGCTTCGTCAATTACATCCTGAATTTTACGGTCAATGGCTTTAATTTCTCCCTCATCTGCCAGATTTTGCTCAACTAAATAAGCAGCCAACTTCTTAATTGGGTCACGGGCGAACCAAAATTCTTTTTCCGCTTTGCTCCGCATTTCATCTGGGTCAGCCAAGGAGTGACCCCGGAAGCGGTAGGTAAGTGCCTCAATTAATGTTGGGCCTTCACCTGCGCGGGCACGGGCTACAGCTTCTTGAGCCACGGCTCGAACTGCTAGTACATCCATGCCATCTACTTCCACGCCTACCATGTTAAATACACTGGCTTTTTTATAAATCTCTGGCTGAGAAGTGGCTCGTTCGTGAGACATCCCAATGGCCCACTTATTATTTTCGACTACGAAAAGAATTGGCAGTTTCCATAAGGCTGCCATATTTAGCGTCTCAAAAAACTGACCGTTGTTAGCTGCACCGTCGCCAAAAAAGCAAGCTGTCACTTGGTCAGCATTTTTATCTCCCAGCACTTCGCGGCGGTATTTGCTTTGAAAAGCCGCTCCAGCTGCTACAGGAATTCCCTCAGCCACAAAAGCATAGCCACCCAACAAGCGATGTTCCGCAGAAAACATGTGCATGGAACCACCGCGCCCTTTGCTGCAACCTGTGGCTTTGCCAAATAATTCTGCCATTACCTCTCTTGCTGGTACTCCCGCACTCAGAGCATGAACGTGGTCGCGGTAGGTACTACAAACGTAATCTTCACCCGGTCGCATCGACTGCACAACACCGCTGCAAACGGCTTCTTGACCGTTGTACAAATGGACAAAACCAAACATTTTGCCTCTGTAGTACATTTCAGCGCACTTGTCTTCAAACAAGCGCCCTAATACCATGTCCTCATACAACCGTAACCCTTCTTCTTTTGTAATATGCGTAGTAGCAGGATTAAAAGTGGGTAAAGTACGCTCTTGAACCATTATTTTTGAGTATCCCTGTTGTACAACTTAAAGTTACGGTCTTAAATAAGTTGGTCTGATAACACCTCGGCTTTTAACAGGCTAGCGTTTGTAAGACTCAACAATCAAACTTTATTTATGCACCAAAAAAGGGTCTTAGGGAATAGCTGAATTTTTAATTTTTGATTTTTAACTTTTCAGCTTATGCCCCGTGAGGATTTGACTCTAACGGCAACATCTGCCGCTTTGGGTTTTTCTCCTGTCTCTT
>NZ_JADEXF010000579.1 GCF_015207245.1 Nostoc cf. edaphicum LEGE 07299 | reverse complement strand
GCATACTTCTATGCGATCGGAAGTATCCACACCAACCCAAACAACTACCCCTAGCAGGTTAAACTAGGTCTGGTAACAACTGCTCCACGTTCCTTATGAGGCTTTTATGGGAGCTAACCTCAAACAGATTGCCAACTATTTAGACAACCTTGGTTGGGACTACCGTTTTGATGACGAAGAAGACCGAATTATAACAGGTGTAGAGGCTGATAATCTAGAAGATTTCCTAATAGTTGTCCAACTGGATGAAGAAGGAAAATTTTTCCGGGTATTTGCCCCTCAAGTTCTAGGAGGAATCCAAGACCATCCTCACAAGGCAGCTATCCTCCAAACAATGCTTGCCATTTCCTGGGAAACCAAAATGTTGCAATGGGAGTATGACCCATCCGATGGTGAAATTCGTGCCATTATTGAGTTTCCTTTAGAAGACTCGATTCTTACAGAAAAACAATTTCACCGTTGTCTGAGTGGATTAATTCAGATTGTGGATGGCATAGCAATACCTCGCTTGACAGAAGTGATGGCAACAGGTCTCGATCCGGGGAATATAGAACTTGGGGAAAGACTATTACTCAGTATCCAAGAAGAAGCCCCAGGATTGTTAGATTTACTAGAAAAAGCAATGGAAGCAAGAAAAAAGCGAGGAACTTTTCCTAGTGAGTGAGACGGATCATCACTTAAATAGCTATACTCCAAAGTGATACCCTCACTATATACTGAAATTTTCTGGGGCTGGATATTATGACATCCTATGCAACCTCCTCTGCCAAAGCGGAAATGAGCGAACTCCGGCGGTTGAAAACCTTACTACCACCAGAACTGCAAAGCTGGGTCACGGTTGAAGGCACAACTGAGGTCAATCCACCCCTGGTTCGCTGCGAAGAAATTGGTAAAGACCAGGTAGAAATTCAAATTGATTTGGTGAAATGGGATGCCCTCGCTATGGATCAGCGTAATCTGCTGTTCTGGCATGAGGTTGCTCGCGTTCAAAATGACACAATTCCTAAAGATGGTTGGGAAATGGCAGCACTAGCCATTGGTTTAGGTGGTGCTGTAGGGGAATTGTGGGTACAAGATGGATTGCTGCTGGTGTTAGCTTTGTCGCTTTGTGGCGTGTCAGGCTGGCGACTGTACCAAAAGAATAATGGGGAAAAGCAACTAAGAGAATTGCTCAATGCTGATGAGAAAGCGATCGCTTTAGCAACTCGTTTTGGTTATAGCCTCCCCAATGCCTACAAGAGTCTTGGTAGCGCCTTGAAAACCCTGATTGATAATACTCCTAGTAAGCGCCAACGAGCGAGATACGAAGCAAGACTCTCTGCCCTCAAACGCAGTGCCAATAAGGCAAAAGCTAAATCCAAAGCTCCAGATGAGGGCGTACTATAGCAAATTCTATTTGAAATGGAATAAATCAGCCCTGCTGCTAGTAATTGGGCTGCTGCCTTCTTAATTAATTAGAGGCAACAGCCCAATCACCATTTCATAAAATCTTACTTTTTTCTTGACTACATCTTTATCAAACTAAAATTTTACAACTGGTTCAGCATTTTATGTGTCTGCGGGATCACGCGCACGTGCTTGAGAAACCCCTTCATCAAAGCTTGCCACGTCAAAACTCGATCGCTGGAAGGCGCAAGTACAGGTACTGGAGAAAATTGTTCTGATACCGCCAAAGGCGTAACAGGTTGTAAAAATACTGGGATATCTGGACTAACCTCTGCCACCAACGAAGCTGAACGTTCCAACTCGGCGGGATCTGTGTTTTGAGACACAATTATCTTGACAAAAACATTTAAATATGAGTCATGACATAACTGGAGAAATTTACTATGTTCTTGCCAATGACTTTCGCCGCTAACACTGGGCAATTTGAAATCCATACCTACAGAGTCTAAGTATGGGATAATCATTGCTAGTTGTTCTGGGCGATGTCCGCCGGTTTCTAAGTATATAGGTAGACCAGTTATGGCTCGCACTTGGGGTAGAAACTGCGTTAGAAATGAGGCATGAAGAAGTGGTTCGCCACCAGTTAAGCTAATGCTATCGTGTAGACAAGGCAGATTTTGCTGTTCCACCCATTCGATTAGTATGGGTAATGGGACGGGGTTAGAGTGAATATAAAAGTCGCGCAATCCAGGCGATCGCTCTATCCGACAAGTTGTAGGTGCATTCCAAGTGTGGGCACTATCACAAAAGTGACAGCGCAAATCACACAAAGCAAAACGAATAAATATCTGACGTGTCCCTACATTCAGTCCTTCCCCTTGAATGGCAGAAAAGACCTCAATCAGGCGTGCGGTAGGTGTAACCGTATTTTTAGCAATCATTTGATGAGAGCAACGCGATCGCGCTGCGTCGGCACAACAGCAAGGATGTTTTTTGGCTTCTTGTTCTATTGTGAATCGTCGCTAGCGATCTCCAATCTCAGCCTCGGTAAATAGCAGTTAGTCCTGATTACCACTAATTTCCGATATTAGGTTAAGTAATTTTGTAGGACAAAGTAATGTTTGGCATATTACATTATACATGGCAACGAAAGTGCAGAGCTTCATGACTAGCCAACCGACAGAGGTCGATTTTCCAGTTAATTCCCTAAACGACATGGCTATAGTGCAGGTGCCGACGCGGTTGAGCGTGCTGGAGGCTGTAGGCTTTAAGCAAACCTGCCAAGGCTTAATTGGGCCCAATTCACATCCTAAGCAAATCATCATTGACTTTCACCAAACTACTTTTATCGATAGTAGTGGTTTAGGTGCCTTGGTAAGTAATTTTAAATATGCTCAAACTAAGGGGATTACATTAACACTGCGGAATGTAACACCTCAAGTCATGGCAGTCCTAAAACTCACAGGGTTGGATCAGGTTTTTCCTTTAGAGCTTGTGGAGGATGGGTCGTTAATAGAACAAGATGACGTGGTAGATAATCGGAAGACAACTTCTCGTAAAGTAGAGCAGTTACCCACTACTCACCCTTCTATGGCATCTTGGATGAAACGGTTCTTAGATATTGTCGGGTCAGTGATTGGTTTATTAATTACAGGAATTTTATTTATTCCAATTGCGATCGCTATTCAAATTAACGATCCCGGCCCCATTCTCTTTAGTCAGACCCGTTGTGGTTGGATGGGTAAACGGTTTAAGATTTGGAAATTCCGCTCTATGTGTGTGGATGCGGAAGCGAAGAAATCCCAAGTTAAAAACCAAGTGGAAGGTGCTTTTTTCAAGAATGAGAATGACCCCAGAATTACTAAGGTAGGGCGCTTTTTACGACGAACTAGTCTTGATGAATTACCCCAATTTTGGAACGTCCTCAAAGGAGAAATGAGTTTAGTAGGCACTCGACCACCGACACCCGATGAAGTGGAACGCTATGAAGTACCTGAGTGGCAACGTTTAGATGTAAAACCCGGTATGACTGGCGAATGGCAAGTAAATGGACGTTCTACAGTCCGTAGTTTTGAAGATGTAATTCGTCTGGATTTGCAGTATCAAAAAAATTGGAGTTTAGTATACGATTTAAAGCTAATTTTCAAAACTATAGCTATTCTGTTTAATAGAAACAGTGGTGCTGTTTAGCTAATTATCCTTATTCACAATTTTTTGAGAACTCGCAACTCTCACGATATTCTTAAATACACCCAAGCCTAAAATAGGCTTGGGTAAATTTTAGGTTTATTTACTACACTACGCAAGTGTCATTCTCTGCTTAACATTGACATAAACAATGTTAAAATCGCTGGTTTCAAAACCTAAATCTAGGAAAGCTGAACCAGCAAAAAAGGAGAAAATACAAGGGCGATCGCCCATCCTAAATTAAAGGCTGGATAATTGTTTAATATATTCAATAACTTGGTCTTTACTGAT
>NZ_JADEXF010000578.1 GCF_015207245.1 Nostoc cf. edaphicum LEGE 07299 | reverse complement strand
CCTTTTAGCTTGAACATTAAGCCTTATTGTTTGAACATTAAGCCTTATTGTTTGAACATTAAGCCTTATTGTTTGAACATTAAGCCTTATTGCTCGAACCTTAAGCCTTTTTACTTGAAACTTTAAGTTCTAACTCTCCCTCTCATCCTTTTTCATAGAGTACTAAACTAGTAGGTTGCAATTTCACTTCTTGACCCACAGACAGATGTTCAGGAGCTTCAGAACCATGGCCAGACCATGAGGTATCAGCAGAGTCCAACAATTTATTAGCATTATGCTCAAACGGCAGAGTCACTGTCACTGGAGACGAATTGAAATTCATCACAAATATTAGTTCGCTTGATTCGCACCAACGGCGCACAATTACCAACTGCTTATCTTCATCGCTAGTCGCTTTGATGGAGTTGCGGTCTTGATTCAAAAGTGCTGGATGCGTCTTGCGTAAATTAATTAAATGACGATACCAATCCCACAGAACTTTGTGCTTACCTTCATTGCGTAATTCCCAATTGAGTTTAGACTTTAGGAAAGTTTCTGACGATTCCGGATCTGGGGGATCATCTGCGAAGTGAAATGCTTCAAATTCTTGTTTGCGTCCGGCTCGAACTGCTTGAATTAAATCTGGATCGGAGTGACTGACAAAGTAAATGAAGGGTGCTGTTTCGCCGTATTCTTCTCCCATGAACAACAGGGGTAAATTGGGCGACAGCAGCACAGCACCAGCAGCTAACTTTAATCCCTCAAAAGAGATTCGCTGGCTGAGGCGTTCTCCTTTCATTTGATTGCCGATTTGATCGTGATTCTGAATACAGATTGTAAACTGTGACAAAGGGCGATCGCGGCAAGATACGCCATGAAATCGCTTGCGGTGTGGTGCGTACTTCCAATCGTAGACAAAAGTATCTTCATAAGCTTTTGCCAACTGAGCCACTTGCCCAAAATCTTGATAATATCCTTGGCGATCGCCTGTCAACAGTGCGTGCAATGAATGGTGAAAATCATCACTCCACTGGGCATCAAGACCATATCCACCCAATTCTACGGGACGAATTATTCGCGGATTATTCTGGTCACTTTCGGCAATGAGATGGCGTTTCCATTTTTGCCCTTGTTGTGAAAAATGATGAACTGCTTCCGCCAGTTCCCACAGAAAATGCTTCGCCCCCAAGTCGTAAATTGCTTGAATAGCATCCAGCCGCAATGCATCTATGTGGAACTCACGCAACCAGTAAAGCGCATTTTCGATAAAATAATTTCGCACACCCTGACTATGGGCATCGTCGAAATTCAGCGCTTCGCCCCAAGGTGTTTTATAGGTTTTAGTAAAGTAGGGCGCGAACTGACTCATATAGTTGCCTTCTGGCCCAAAGTGGTTATACACCACATCCAGGACTACGGCAATTCCGTGTTGGTGGCAAGCATTTACCAGTTGCTTCAGTTCGGCTGGGCTACCGTAGGAGTTTTGCACAGCATAAGGATAAACGCCGTCATAACCCCAGTTGCGGTATGCAAGAGAAGCTTCAATATGCGTATCTCCCGGAAACTGGGAGATGGGCATGATTTCAATGGCGTTAATTCCCAGTTCTTTCAAATCCGGTAAGCGGGGAATAATAGCGGTGAAACTTCCTTCAGGCGTGAAAGTCCCAACGTGAACTTCATAGAAAATCATCGACTCCACAGGAATTCCAGTCCACTCTTCATCAGTCCACTCAAAGTGTTGATCGACAATTTGCGACGGCCCATGTACCCCTTCTGGTTGATACTGCGACGCCGGATCGGCAAAAGCGTCTTGCCCATTTAAGACATACCGATAAAGCGTTCCTGGATATACATCGTTGACTTTCGTTTGCCAGTATCCCTCAGACTGAGGCTTGAGGGGAATTAACTGCTGTTCTGGTGTCAAAATTTGTACAGTGACACCATCTAATAGCGGAGACCAAACTGTAAATTCACACTCTCCGTCACCCAAGTAGTTAGCACCTATTTTCACGCAGTATCCTCCCATCAGTTCCAGTTTGTTGTGCCGAATCATGGCGTGATGGCGTACCCGCCCTTTCCGGTGGCGATCGCAAATGTCATTGATTGCACAATGTTTACAAACACGCCAGATAGCATAATGGTTGGTCTAGCAGAGTTTTAGCTAGCACCTGGAGGCGGATTTTTGACCAGAACAAATTCTCTCTAATGACAAATGTTAAGGAAATGGCGGAGAAAAAACGGTGCATTCGTAGGCTAGCACAGCGATGTATCCCTACGGCTTGCAGCTACCATCCACACAGTAGGCCGATTGATATGTATTGGAACGCTTACCAAATATTGTGTAGCGATTATCGCGGATTTGTTCGTAAAAGCGATCGCCTGCCCATTTCATGCCCGGTAAGGCTCGATAAGCGTCTACAAATATACTTCCTGTTGGCAATAACCGCCCGATTTCTTCTGCGGCGTTACTGCCTTGCCAACGTCTCTGAGGTTCATTGCCATCAATTAAAATCATCCCCTGTTCGCAATCTTGGGCTGAAATTCCCCACTGTAAAAGTGTCTGCTCATCTTGCATGGGACTGTAGCGAAACAACTTTCCTTGGTCTAAGGTCTCTAGCGATCGCACTAGGGTAACGCAGAGATTACAATTCCCATCGTAGATTACGTAGTAATTCATAAAAATAATTGAGTTGTTAGATGTGTATAAATACAACTTTGGTATTCTAGCTTAGAAAACTGTAGCGATCGCTCTTGCCTCACCAAATCAGTCTCCAGTTCAAATATGCATAATGTCGTCTAGCTTAAGTTGTAAATTTGGCAAGACATCAGAAGAAATAGTATCTCCTAAACGATATTGTTGTTGCTGGTACACACCGTTAACTAACTGACAAACGGTAAAGGTTGGTTGTTTGGGATTACCGATAAACTGCAAGCCACCCAAGCCACGAAAATCCACAATCCAATATTCTGGGATGTTAAGAAAAGCATATTCTTCCACCTTTCTTGCATAATCGTCTTGCCAATTAGTACTCACAACTTCAGCAACAAGCTTAATAGTACTGCCGTTACAAATAATAGGTTCTTTTTGCCAGAGTGGTTCTTTACTAAGTTCTGCTTTATCTAAAACAATTACATCAGGACGCAGCGCTGTGGCTTCAGCCGCAGGTGGTTTTATCAGACAAGTTTTTGGAACTAGCCAGTTGAAATTAGAATTAAAAATTTCGACATAGATTCTACCAGCAATATTACCTGCAATAGCTTCGTGTGGCCCTGTAGGTTCCATGTCTCTTAATTGCCCGTCGATTAATTCGTAGCGTGTATTGTCACCATATTGGGCGATAAATTCCTCAAAGGTGAGTAGTTTGGGCGAGGTGTAGGTCATTATGTTTTGACTTGACGTAGGCTTATTGTAACGAAGGTATTATCAAGCAAAACTACCTTGAGGTGGCTAATTAATTACGTAGGCATAGCCCGCACTTCTCTACGAGACGCTGCACTTCGACTACGCTCTGTTACCACCGCAGGCATCGCTTTTGTCCCACCAAACCAGTGCGAAGTAAAACGAGGCTGCATTAACATAACAGGTCGATGCATTAACATAGCAAGTCGATGCATTAACATAACAGGTCGATGCATTAACATAACAGGTCGATGCATTAACATAGCAAGTCGATGCATTAACATAACAGGTCGATGCATTAACATAACAGGTCGATGTATTAACATAACAGGTCGATGCATTAACATAGCAAGTCGATGCATTAACATAGCAAGTCGATGTAAGCTAAAACACATCTAAATTACATAATCACCCGTGAATGTCGTCCTTTGTCCTTAGTCATTAGTCATTTGTATTTACAAAGAACAAGGGACAAATGACTAATGACAGTCTCCACC
>NZ_JADEXF010000577.1 GCF_015207245.1 Nostoc cf. edaphicum LEGE 07299 | reverse complement strand
CTAATTACCACAGCGATATAACGGACAAGTTGTACTGAAATTCCAGCAGTGTCAGCAGCTTTCGGAGATTCACCCACTGCCCGCAATGTCAGCCCAAAGCTAGTTTTAAATAAAATGTATGTAGTTAAAATAACTAAGATAAATAATAAATATACTAAAAAATCTTGCTGAAATAGTAGCGGCCCGATCAGGGGAATATTAGCTAAACCAGGAATCATAATTGCTCCAATTCCAGGTAACTGCTGCGTACTACTGCCACTAAACACTAACCGGGCCAGAAACGATGTTAATCCAGATGCGACAAGGTTAATTGCTAGCCCAGATACTAATTGATCGACACGCAAAGTTACACATAAAAAAGCATGGAGTAGTCCGACTAATCCCCCTGCAATTAAGGAAGCGAGGATACCAAGCCAGGGATTACCTGTGTAGAAAGTAGCAGCAGCACTAGTAAAAGCACCTGTAAGCAACATTCCTTCTAAGGCGATATTTAATACGCCCGAACGTTCCGAGTACAATCCTCCAAGGGCTGCAAATGCTAGGGGGATGGCTAGACGTAAGGTAGCTATTAAGTAATCAGAGAAGAAGTTGAGATTATTCATAGGGTTATTTTTTAACGCAGAGGTTCGCGGAGGGAAGCGCAAAGTATCGCAGAGTTTTCTTTGTGTTCCTTTGCGTTAAACCTTTGCGTCCCTTTGCGTTTTTACTCTTATTTCTCTTTCGATTGCGAAACTGATAGCAATAAATAACACCATAAACCCCTGAATCGCGTAAACTACAGTTACCGGCACACCTGCACTACGCTGCATCACATTTGCACCACTGCGAAGCGCTGCAAAAAACAAAGAAGTTAATACTACACCAATAACACTACCACGACTTAAAAAAGCGATCGCAATGGCATCAAATCCATAACCTGGGGAAACTTGTTCAAATAGTCGATATTTTAACCCCATCACCTCACAACTCCCAGCTAACCCAGCTAAACCACCCGCAGCAGCCATCACCAGCATAATGGTACGTTCAACAGATATGTGTGCATAATGGGCGGCAATGGGGTTAAATCCCACTGCTGTAATTTGATAACCTAGAGGCGATCGCACTAACAATACCCATAAAATACCTGCGGCAATTAAACCGAATAAAATCCCAGCATGGGCAAGGCTTTGCGGTAATATAATCGGCAAACGCGATGTTTTAGCAATTAATGGCGAATAAGGACTAGGCGCACCTGTTGCCATTAATGGATTTTGGACGAGGTAGCTAACTAAATTCACGGCGATATAGTTGAGCAACAATGTAGTAATTACCTCATTCACTCCGCGCATGGCTTTGAGATAACCAGGAATCCAACCCCAAACTGCACCAAAGAAAAATCCTGCCAAAAGTGCTAAGGGGATATGAATCACCGCAGGTAATCCTTGCACGTATAACCCAATTAAAGTACTTCCCAACGCACCCAGATAAATTTGCCCTTCTCCACCAATATTAAATTGCCCAGCCCGCAACGCCACTAATACGCCTAAACTAGCGAATAATAGCGGTGTCATTTTGGTGAGAGTGTTACCAAATCCAAAGTAGGTAGAGAGAGATTCTTGAAATAGGATGCTGTATGCGGTGATGGGATTTGCCCCAGCAATTAGCATGAGAATAGCACCGACAATGAGGGCGGAGGAAATCGCAATTAGCGGTGATAGTATGGGCAGCAATCTAGGATGAATCCGATTAATTAGTGTCAGCACGAGCCTAACCCAATAGAACGCTTGCACTGAGACATAACTGGGAACATAGAAAATTGCATTTTGAAACTTTCCTAAAGCGATCGCCTTCTCTGCATCTCTCAATGTTATAAGTTTAAGTTCCGAAGTCAGGCAACTTAATCAAATATGGCTTGCTATCTCCTAAAATCAATTTAAGTCAACTTTATGTGGTAGTGTTTCCAGCTTGAAAAATCTGCTCGGCGGTTAAATTCAATTCTGGGAAAGTAGGTGAGATAATGCAATCGCTCCCACGGAACTGTCTGACTTGGTATTCGCCCTCGACTAGTGAATAAATCGATATTGTAGGCTCTTTGGAATTGCCAATGAACGATTTGCCTGCCAGAGCTAGGTAATCTACAATCCAATACTCTAGAATACCAACTTCTTCATACATACCACGCTTAGTGTAATAGTCAGTACGCCAATTGGTACTAACTACCTCAATCACCAGAGGAATTGATGCGGCCTGAGTAACAGTAGATTCCTTTTTCCACAAAGGTTCATTTACCAGATTGGAGCGATTGATTATTAATACATCTGGAGAATAACCGGATTCATTTTCAGGTGGTTTTACGAGTGCTGTTTTTGGTATGAAGTAAGCAAGTTTAAGCCGATCGTATTCGATTGGAATTTTTGTAGCTAAAAATCCTGTGATCTCTTCATGATCGCCTAATGGTTGTGTCATTTCTACAATTACTCCATCATGCAGTTCATATCGCCCACCGTCGGGTTTCCACTGTACAAATTCTTCAAAGGTTACTAGCTTGGTTTTAGGTAAAGCTTGAGTCATAGAGTCACCTTTATGAATTTTTTCTGTTTTTATTGTTAATTGTCTACTGATTTAGATTTTCGTTTAGTAAATTTATCAAGAAAATCCCCCAGCCATCAACAAACCAATTTCTTCCACTTTCGCTGTGGCTGCATCCAAAATAGCCACAAACTCACCTCTGTAGATTACAGCAATGCGATCGCTCATTGCCATCACTTCTTCCAACTCAGTAGAAATATACAAAATTGCCGCACCGCGATCGCGTTCTGTTAAGATTCGAGACTGAACGGCTACTGCCGCCCCGACATCTAACCCCCTGGTGGGTTGCATAGCGATAATTAAAGCAGGAGAATGTACCAGTTCTCGCGCTAACACCACCTTTTGTTGATTTCCTCCCGAAAGCTGACTTACCTTGATATCAATCCCATTCGCCCGAATGTCAAACTCTTGCATTGCAACTTGGGCACGATTTGCGATCGCTTTTTGTTGTAACAAAAAACGGCGACAAAATGGCAGATATTTAAAAGCTTTTAAAATCAAATTTTGGGCGATGCTAAATTGCAACACCAATCCCATTGTCTGCCTATCTTCTGGGATGTAGCCCACTGAGGAATCCTTGGGCGTAAACTCAATTTTACCCTGCTTAATAGTCCGCACAAAAGCGATGTCTGCGACGGGCTTTGCCAACGCATCAGCTAATTCTCGCTGTCCATTGCCATCGACACCAGCGATTCCTAAAATTTCTCCCGCCCGCAGTTCAAAAGAGACATTATTTACAGCAAGAATATTTCTTTCATCAGTAACTTGTAAATTTTGCACCGATAGGATGATTTCTCCTGGTAATGTAGGACTTTTATTTAACTGTAAAGCTACCTCCCGTCCTACCATTAATGTTGCTAACTGCTGAGGTGTCGCCGCTTCAGTTGATGTTGTTGCTACTACCTTTCCCTGGCGCAAAACTGTGACTGAATCACAGAGATTCATTACTTCTTCTAATTTATGACTGATAAAAATAATTGTGCTACCTGCGGCTGCCAATTGGCGCAAGATAGCAATTAATGATTTTACTTCGGGCGGTGTCAAAACTGCTGTAGGTTCATCAAGAATCAACAACTTTGCTCGACGGTAGAGAACTTTGAGAATTTCTACCCGTTGTTGTGCCCCAACAGATAAATTTTCAACTTTGGCAGTGGGGTCAATTTCTAATCCATAAGCTTGGGATAATACGGCGATTTCTTGCTGTTTATCTTCTATATTTAGCCGCCAAGTTTTCTCCATCCCTAAAATGATATTTTCTGTGACAGTCAATTTCGGTACAAGCATGAAGTGTTGGTAAATCATGCCAATAC
>NZ_JADEXF010000576.1 GCF_015207245.1 Nostoc cf. edaphicum LEGE 07299 | reverse complement strand
GCGTTGCCACTTATTGATTTCATTTTGGGCATCATTATACTGTTTCTCACTGCGTTTTTGAGCGGCAATCGTCTGGGCTACTCCCTGACGCAGCTGTACCAAGTCTTCCTGCATTTCCAGGATGGCTTGCTCTAGCATTTTTTCGGGGTCTTCGGCTTTGTTAACCAGGTCGTTGAGGTTAGAACTAACTACTCGCTTAATGCGATCAAATAATCCCATAACTTTGTTTTTCCTTGTGTGATTTACGCTTTTTGTTGGACAGTTAGCTTTTTTACTTTTTATAGCTACCTATTTCAATGTAATCTTTCTAGTTTGAATCAGTACCTCCTAACAACTCTTAATTGTTAAGATATCGCCAAACTGGGGTAATTAGTCGAACTTCAAGAATCCTGATTGGGTAACTGGTGTTGGGGAGGCTGCGTTGTCTTTTAGCTCTCCTCAGTTAGGATTTTGTGCTGTGTGTTTTCTGACTGCTTGAAAACCTGTACCTTCATCGCTGCCAATTCGGTATCTACATCATTAGATTCCAAAGAAGTAAATTGTGTTTCCAAGTCGTCGCTACTAAGTTGAGCTATGGCTTCTGATTGAGCTTCTATCTGCAAAACTTTTTCTTCCATACGCTCAAAAGCACTCAGACTGCTGGTGGTAGAAACTCCACCGAGCATTTCCTGAAGGCGATAAGAAGCTTCAGCTGAACGCGCGCGGGCAATATACATATCTTTTTTTGTTTTCGCCTCGGAAATTTTTAACTCTAGCGATCGCATATCCTTTTTTAGCCTAGCGACTATCTCGTTTTGTTGCTCTATCTGCGAAAAGAGGGCTGTAGTAGTTTCTTTATAGGCTTGGCGCTTAGTCAATGCTTCGCGTGCTAGAGGTTCGTTACCTTGTTGCAGGGCCAATTGAGCGCGGCGGTACCATTCTTCTGTTTGAGATTGGGCAGCCGCAGCCTGTCGTTCAGTGCGTTTCTGGGTAGCGATCGCTTGTGCTACACCTTGCCGCAACTGCACCAGATTTTCCTGCATCTCCAGAACAGCTTGCTCCAAAATCTTTTCTGGATCTTCTGCACCACCGATTAAACTATTGAGATTAGCGCGAATCACCCGCAGGATACGCTTGATTAATTCCATGTCGGCTCTCCATTCACGAAACCCAGTTCTAAGTGCTGAGTGCCTAGTTAAAGTCCTAAGTATAAAAATTTTTGTTGTCGGGTAGTTATGGAGTGTTGAATGCCCAGTTAAAGTCCTGAGTATAAGAATCTTTATCGTAGGGGCGTAAACAAGCAAGATTTTGCCCTTACTACTCAGAACTCAGCACTGGCTCAATGCTCCACTACCGCTAACAAAACTCAGCACTGGCTCAATGCCCCACTACCGCTAACAAAACTTAAGACTGTGATCTCATGGTATCGTAGATTTTTGCAATTCATGGCTGCTGAACTCGTGCCTTGATTCCCCTTGCTTGTAACAGTTTCATCTGTTGTTTTACTTGCTCTTTAGTTTTAAAAGCACCCAGATAAATCAATTCCTTGTTGGGCGATAAATAAGCATCAGGAATTACTTGCCGTGCCGACGCAAAAGCTGCCCCTTGATTATCTATCACTACATGATAGAACCCATCTGTTCCTGGTTTGATTTCTGCATCTGGCTTTGGTGAGCTTGCGATTGGCTTGGGCAAGGTTTTTGTCGGTGAAGCGGGAGGTAAATTTAGAGGAGGCAAGGATTGTAGCGTCGGTACTGGTGCTAAGGCGATCGGGTTGGTCGGTTGGGCTGTATTGGGGTTAGATAATGGCGCTTGAGGATTTGCGGGATTTTGGGGAACAACTGGATTAGGCACTACTGCGGGGGTTGGTTGGACTTTGGGTTTTAAGCCAACTACATCATTGGGATCTCTTACTTCAGGAAACTCTTCAGTAGCTAGATTGGGATATTTGGGTATGGATGTGCTTGGTGGCTGGATTTGAGGTTGGACATTACTCCCAACTTCCTCAGTATTTTCTGGTGTGGGAGAGGAGTTACCGTTAAATAAATTGCCTAAATTCCATTGTGGCAAGCTTTTGGGATTAAAGACTACATAACCCAAGGTAAGACTCGCCACCAATAGCAGCAACATGGAGCCAATACCCAAAGGTGATAGCAGACTGTCGCTAGAATTGCTTGGTTTCTTGGTTTCTGGTTGTTCTTCTGTCAGACTTCGCAGCAGTGCTTCACTAGATTCTAAATAGTCATCTGGGTGCTTGGGGCTATTATCTGTCTGCAAGTGATTTTCGCTTTTAGTATTTTTAACGACTGCTGGCACAATGCTGCTACTAAAGTTGGGTGGGGGTGGTGGAAGTTGAGTTTGTGTTTTAGCTGGATTGGAGGTGGAGGGCACATTAAGATTATTCAGTTCCTCAGTTTTTGCTGTAGCTGACGCTGGATTGATCTCAGGATTCACAGGTACAGATGCGGGTGGGACATCAACTGGCGCTGTAGTTTCCTGGTACACAGGTACAGATGCAGGCGGTACGTTGGTTTTAATTTCCGTTACTGATGACTGAGTTGCGTTCGATGTTGTCGGAATGGCAGTTAACGGTTGGGGTTGAGCGCTCATGTAACTTGCAACACGGGACTGCTTCGATGACACCAAACCAGTTCGCGTGCGTCGGTATCGAGCTAACTCTTGATCTAGCGGCACTTCTAAACTCGCTAGTGCTGCTGCTAGTACTGGTTTCAATCCAGGTGTTTTAGACGATTGATGAGAACCGGACTCGTTCAGGGGGTTTTGAGTCATTGCCTTTGTGCCTCAAACGTAGATTACTGGAATTAACTTTTAGATATATTTTGTGACAATAGTAGCGGAAATTATTTAAATAGATTGGGGGAAAGGTTACAGGTGACAGGTGATAGGGAATAATCCCAAGGATGGCTCTAAGTTGTCCGAGGCTGTAGGAAAGGTTACAGGTGACAGGTGATAGGGAATAATCTGCACCCTGTAACCTGTAACCTGTAACCTGTAACCTGTAACCTGTAACCTGTAACCTGTAACCTGTAACCTGTAACCTGTAACCTGTAACCTGTAACCTGTAACCTGTAACCTATCCTATTCCCTTCTTCACTCCTCACTCCCCACTTTGAATAATGTCGTTGAAATCAATTAATGATGTTTTAAGGATTTTGGAAAAGCAGGCTAAATGGCAGGAGCAACCATTTCAACGTCTGCTCAAGTGTTGGGCAGAAGTTGTTGGCCCAGTGGTTGCTGCAAATACTCGACCATTATCGATTCAGCGTGATGTTTTGTCGGTAGCAACTTCTAGTGCTGCTTGGGCGCAAAACCTGACTTTTGGTCGCACATCTCTACTTTTAAAATTGAATAAAAAGCTGCCAACGCCTTTGGTTGATATTCGCTTCTCTACTGCTGGCTGGCAGAATCCGTCGGTGGAAAGAAAACAGCAACAAACGGTTTCGCCTCATGAGCATCCCAGTTACCTTGGTGACGATATTAGCCGCTTTGATGCTACACCCACTAAAGATGTGAATGCGGCTTTTGGACATTGGACAAAGATTGTGCGATCGCGATCGCATGGCTTACCCCTTTGTCCCCAGTGCCAATCTCCCACCCCTCCCGGTGAACTCCAGCGCTGGGAAGTCTGTTCTGTCTGTGCTGCTAAACAGTTTTCAAAGCAAAATAATTGAGCGATTATTCCTTGAGCAGAGTTTATCCTGAAATAGCTTGCTGTCATTACATCAAATCTTTCTGATTCTTGAGAAAAAGTATAATTTTCCGCTAAAATATGCCAAATGTGGTATGCAAAGCAGACTATTTATGTGAAATTCTATGCCTTAAGCCATACTTAAGGAGGAATTTAAAAGGCTGAAGAAATCAAAAGCTTTAGTTTTAGTC
>NZ_JADEXF010000575.1 GCF_015207245.1 Nostoc cf. edaphicum LEGE 07299 | reverse complement strand
AATTAGAAACCAAGAAGAAATCAGGTACTGTAACTGGTTCTTATAAAGCATTCGAGGATAGTAAGAATGTGAATTTGTTACCATTTAGTTGTGAATACTCAATAGAAGATGAAAATAAAAATATATCTAAAAGGGAAATTTATTTGAGATACACGCCTGTTTTTGGTGAATATATTAATGAAGAATATAATAAGAAAAATGCTGATAAAAAAATGGAAATGAACGAAGTATGTAAGCACAGTACTATAATAGTGCAGATGGAAAAATATGCTAAAGATAACTCTCTTTTCGACAAGAGTAAAGGAGATACGATAAAACCAGGAAGGGCTGAGATTTTAACAAACAAACCATATGCTTATCCAGTACATCGATGGGTTTGTCATTTTTCGGTTTCAAAAAAAACCAAAGAAGTTAAACCTTCTTTAGGAGGTGGTAACGATTATATAATAGACCTCAATTTAGAACCATATTGCCGAATAAAAGCTTCTGAAGATAATAATAAGTTTACAGTACCTCACTATCGTGATTATGATAATCCTTATTCTTTCTATTGTACAAATCCTTTTTCGAGTTCTGATTCTGAATGATTTTATGTAAACAAGGGAGCGACTAGACCAAAAACATCGATGCAAAAATGTGCTTTTATATGTTTAGTTTTTATTAGGAAATAAGATGCGTTTGCTCTGGTAGTCGGACACAGGCATCACAACAGACAAATAGAGTGGTTTATTAGCGCCGACCTGTCCTAGTATTTTTTACTCAGCACTTGTTTTTCCGGCTGACATATCTGCGACAGGAAGCGATCGCAGTTGAGCCAGAGCTAAGACAATGACCGTATAATTACTTATAAATTCCAGCATTTTTCAGATAAATCGACTATATCCTACGGATACAGCAATGCTCATTAGTGTGCCCTTGCAAAATCTTACAACGCAACACTAACAATGAATCCCCTGCGGAAAACATTGTTTTTTCGTTTAGATGAGGGGTCTAACCCTCTATTTATCATCTGTATCCACCAGTGGGAAGGGGTTTTGGTCAAGCCATGCTTGTTGGTAATCAGCTTGAGCGTTTATTCACAGGATGACGCTGGCTAAACAAGCGATTAAACTATGGATAATGTCAAGCAATTGTTGCTTTTAACACCACTTACATAAATTTAATCTCATTGTTAAATCTAAAACCTCATTCTGTTATATAAAATACCAGTTATGTCAGCGTATCAAGGAAGTTGTGGGGAGACCACCGATTTGATTATTGGTGTTCACAACCAAGAAAACCTCGAATTACCAGCAAAATCTGCTCCTGTGGGTGCTCTTGCCACAAGACAAGGAACTTTTTCTACGTTTCTTGCTCCCCTGACTCAAGATACTTTTAAACAGGTCGTTAAGGATGTCGAGCAAAAATTACAAATTGTTCATCAAACCCTATCAATGCTTGATTCTCAAGGGTTTGAAACTATTTTGCAAGAAATGTTGCATTCGATTACCTTAAAAACCGGCGAATTACTGGGGGCAGACCGGACGACGATATTTTTATTGGATGAAGAAAAACAAGAACTTTGGTCAATTTTAGCTGAGGGCGAGGGCGGTCGCTCTTTAGAAATTCGTATCCCCGCAAATAAAGGCATTGGTGGTGAAGTCGCCACTTTTAAAGAAGTTATCAATATTCCCTTTGATTTTTATAACGATCCGCGATCGCATTTTGCCCAAGAACAAGAAAAGAGAACTGGCTATCGCACCTACACTATGTTAGCTTTGCCACTCTTAAATGAACATGGGCAATTAGTTGCAGTAGTACAATTACTGAATAAATTAAAATCTGTAAATAATCACGATGCTCCACTTGCAGAGCGTATTGATACCAGAGGTTTTACCTGTGCTGACGAACAATTATTTCAAGAATTTGCCCCTTCGATTCGCCTAATTTTAGAGTCCTCGCGCTCTTTTTATGTAGCTACTCAAAAACAAAGAGCAGTAGCGGCGCTAATGAAGGCAATCAAGTCCCTCTCTCAAAGCAGTCTTGACTTAGAAGACACCCTGAAGCGGGTGATGGATGAAGCCAAGGAACTGATGAATGCCGATCGCAGTACACTATGGTTAATAGACCGCGATCGCCATGAATTGTGGACAAAAATCACCCAGGATGATGGTTCAACGAAAGAGTTGCGAGTCCCCATAGGTATAGGTTTTGCTGGGATAGTAGCGGCTTCTGGAAAGAAGCTAAATATTGGCTTTGACTTGCACAACCATCCTGACTCGGAAACATCCCGAAAATTCGACGAGCAAAATGGCTATCGCACCTGTAGCTTGCTTTGTATGCCAGTATTTAACGGCGATGAACAACTGATTGGCGTTACCCAACTCGTAAATAAAAAGAAATCTGGTGATTTTCCCCCTTATAATCCAGCTGATTGGCCGAAAGCTCCCGACTGCTTCCAAGCTAGCTTTGACCGCAACGATGAAGAGTTCATGGAAGCTTTTAATATTCAAGCGGGAGTAGCACTACATAATGCCCAGTTGTTTGCCACAGTCAAGCAACAAGAACAAATGCAACGGGATATTCTGCGTAGTCTTTCCAATGGCGTGGTTTCCACTGATAAAACTGGGTTAATTATCGCCGCCAATGAAAGCGCCCAACGTTTGCTAGGACTGGGAGTAGATGACCGTTTAGAAGGTAAATTAGTTACTGACGCGATCGGCATCAAAGAAGGCGACTTTAGCAAGTGGTATCAGGATGCTTTACATGCAGTTGACTTAAAAGGTCGTCAGCAATATTACCCCGATCGCACACTTGTAAGCACTGGTACAGAACAGCATAGTATTAATTTATCGATTAACACAATTGCCGATGCTAGCGACCAAGAGCAAGTCCGGGGGGCGCTGGTAGTGATGGAAGACATCAGTGATGAAAAGCGGCTTAAGAGTACAATGTACCGCTACATGACCCAGGAATTAGCCGAAGAATTGCTGAAATTAGATGATGCTAAACTAGGAGGCGATCGCAAAGAAGTTTCAATATTATTTTCGGATATTCGCGGCTACACCACTTTGACAGAAAACTTGCAAGCAGAAGAAGTGGTGAGTATGCTCAATGAATATTTTGAATCAATGGTGGAGGCAGTCTTTAAACATAAAGGTACCCTTGACAAATACATCGGTGATGCCATCATGGCTGTATTTGGTTCTCCCCTACCATTAGAAGAACACGCTTGGATGGCAGTGCAAACATCCTTAGAAATGCGCCATCGTCTACACGAATTTAATCAACGTCGCTATGCAGATGATAAGCCCAGAATTAAAATTGGCATTGGCATCAATTCAGATACCGTAATTAGTGGAAATATTGGCTCTAGTAAGCGGATGGAATTTACTGCCATTGGCGATGGCGTTAATCTTGGCTCTCGATTAGAAAGTGTCAGTAAACAGTATGGTTGCGATATTATTATTAGCCATAACACTTTTAAACCATGCCAAGAAAACATTTGGGCTAGGGAACTAGATTACATTCGTGTCAAGGGTAGAAACGAACCAGTAGCCATATACGAATTACTGGGTTTGCGTTCCAATCCGATTGAAAGCGAAAAATTGCAAGTGATTGAGCATTATCATAAAGGGCGTGAGTATTACCTCCAGCGACAGTTTTCTCGTGCCAGAGCCGAATTTGCTAATGTTTTGGCAGCAGACAGCCAAGACAAAGCTGCTATGTTGCATCTGTTGCGTTGTCAGCATTGGTTACAATCACCCCCAACAGAATCAGATTGGGATGAAGGAGTCTGGACATTTCAGGAAAAATAACCCTACCGACTTTTAGCTTAATCACTATACGATATGTCATTGCGAGTCGAACAGAGTGGAACGTTCGCAGAGCGTCTCTAAGA
>NZ_JADEXF010000574.1 GCF_015207245.1 Nostoc cf. edaphicum LEGE 07299 | reverse complement strand
TAACTAGTCTGTTTAGTTTTATCGAATTAGTAAATAGTTTTTTAGCTAGAACTTCAATCATTATTTTTTAACCACTACAGTGCTTACTACAAATCCTAGAAAATTTTACAGACTAATAACTCAATCATCGCAAATATTCGATTATACTAATTTATGAGGGAAAACATTTTCCAAAAGCCTGAAGTAAACGTAATGATCCTCGAATGCGAATCTTCCTTCTAATTAGCGCCCAAACAATATTCTGTTCCTTAGCTAGAAACTGAAGCCAGGTGTGGCTGTCGGCAGTAATCTGAATATTGGCTGTTCCAATATGACTATTTTCTACCTGAATTGTCTTATCTTTAATTATGACTGTTGCCTGACATTCTTCCTTTCCAGTGAATGTGAAATGATAAATAGTATCCAGCCCTACTGATTGATTCCTTTGAAATAACAGAGGCAAACCGAAAAGAAACCCTTGAATAGAATTAGGGCGAATGCCATTGCTAACTTGCTTGACTTTCTTGTGTGGAAATCTTCGTGCAACGTAATCTTGGGCATCGGAACCTGGAACAACATAAATAGTTTCTTTTTTATCTTGTAAGGGTCGAACTACTTCTTTAACAAAGACTTTCTTATTCCTCAAAAATTGACCAATTACATCTTCCCCAGCTGGACAAGCAGCTACACAATAAGCTGCTTTATAGTTTGATTTGAAAGCAAGACTCTGCCACATTGATGCTGATTCCGAATCATTCACTTTTTGACGGTAGTCATGGGCACTTTTACTTTCGGCAATATCTTCTACCCAATCTGTGAATCCTCCCATAAACTCTCGATAATTGTGAGTGTAACAAGCTGAGAAGTTGAAATGTCCATCACCACCAATAGCTCCCACTGGACAAGCTACTACACATAATTTGCACTCCAGGCAGGGGTTATAGTCAATTGGTCTATTATATTTAGTTACTTCAGCTTCGATCAAAATCGTCCCTAGTAAAATAAAGTTGCCAAATTTGGGATGAATAACGTTGCGGTGAATCCCCATATGACCTAAACCTGCGGCTACAGCTACGGGTTTGTGCGAAACAACCCAAATTTTCCCTGGAAAGCGATCCATTTCCATTGGAAAACCCATTGCTGGGTTTAAAGCTCGAATTCCTTTTTGTTCAAGGGTAGCAACAATCTCATGAGCAATTTGGTTAACTTCATCGCCTGTAGTATGAAATTCTACGTTAGCTAGCGATCGCTCTAAACTACGGACATTCTCCCGGTTCATGCGACACACAAAGCTAACTAGTGTCTTCGTCGGTGGAAAAGCTACAAGAATATCCTGGCGTTGAGCAGCAATCTCTGGGCGATCAATCTCTACAAAGCCAACATCATCCGCTCCTAGCTCCAAGCACAGGCTACGTAGCCAATCAGCATCTAAAGGAGAAGCGATCGTCGAATCATTGATAGTGCTTTGTTCACGATACTGTCTGACAGTTGGATGGTTATCAAATTTAGACATATAGGTTTCCTAATTAAAAAATATGTGTATACACACTCTTTTGAGAAAAAAATTAGCCTTTATGCAGCAAGGATACAGTGTCGGATAAACCTGATAACAAAGTACTCCATCGTTCTTGCCCTAATTGTTCCAATACACGAGTTTGGGCTACTTCCCATAGAGGTAAAGCCTTTGCCAAAGCAGCTTGTCCTTTATCTGTTAAACTAATCACCCGCATCCGTTGATCCTGTCCTGGCTGAATCTGGAGCAATCCCTGCTTTTCTAGTGGTTTGAGATTACGTGTCAGAGTAGTTCGATCCATAACTAATTCTTGAGCTAGGCGCGTGATTGTTACTGAGCCAGCTAAGTTTATTGCAGTTAGCAAGGTGAATTGGTTAGCTAAAACTCCACTTGGTTGCAAAATCTCATCAAAAAGTTGCGTAACTGTGCGAGATGCTTTGCGGAGATTAAAACAGGTACAGGTAGCTGCAACTTTTTTGAGTAGAACTAATTGAGTAGTTTGGTCTTGCATAGGATTAAGTGTATATACACTTAAATATTCTGTCAAGCATTAATACTATTTCACTTTAAGGTTGATACAAATAGGCAGCAGGGGGAAAGGGTTACAGACAAATCATTTGTATCAGATATTTCGTGAAATGGTATAAGACGATAAATTTAGCGTTCCTTCTATCTAAGTGTTTCTGATAGAAATAGAATTAGTAATCCCCCAACAAAATAAATTTTGCTTGGCTCATTTGTTCTTTTAGTCGGAGGATTATTAAGAAATCTCAAAACGAAATCTCAAGTGATGCTTAGATTGGGCTGCATCTACGCAACTTTATCTGAGAGATTATAAGCACAAAGCAGCTCCAACTATTGCCCCTTTTGATGAACTGCTATAAATACACTCGTACAGTTCATAATGACTTTTAGACTAGCTCTTCGATGTTTTGCCGTTCGCCCACAGTTGATTCACTAAAAACGGCTGCGTACAACCATCCTGCTAAAATAGCCCCCAAGATCGGAGCTATCCAGAACAGCCAAACTTGTGAAAACATTTGTACACCTGCAAATAGAGCAACTCCAGTACTACGGGCAGGATTAACCGAGGTATTGGTTACAGGAATGCTAATCAGGTGAATCAAGGTGAGTCCAAAACCAATTGCCAGTGGTGCAAATCCTTTAGGAGCACGGCTGTCAGTCACACCCAGAATAATCAGCAGAAACATAAAAGTCATCACAACTTCACTAATGAAGCAAGCAAACAGCGTGTAACCACCTGGAGAATGAGTACCGTAACCGTTGGTAGCCAGTGGGTTGGAGCCAGTCAGGGTAAATCCAGTTTTGCCGCTAGCAATCAGGTAGATAATGCCCGCAGCAACAACTGCACCGATTACTTGAGAGACGATATAAGGTAGTAAGTCAGATCCTGGAAAGCGCTTACCTGCCCATAGCCCAAAGGAAACAGCTGGATTGAAATGACCACCAGAAATATGACCAAGAGCATAAGCCCCTGTGAGGACAGTAAGTCCGAATGCCAAAGATACACCGACTAATCCAATACCCAGTGGAAAAGAAGTACTTTCGCTGATTTTTGCTGCATCTGCCGTGTAGGCTGCGGCTATAACAGCACTACCACAGCCACCTAAAACAAGCCAAAATGTGCCGATAAATTCTGCCAAGCAACGTTTTGTGAGAGACATTTTTGGAAAATTCCTTGTTCCGCTACAAATGAGTAATAGTTACGTTACACAATGTTTAATTCATTGCTGTCAACAGAAAACCTATTGCCTTTTTTTGTGATGAAACTAAATTGAAAAAAATCGAATTTTTTTTCTCAATGGTTAATTGTGGTGATAGAATATGAAAATACAGTAAAATTTAAAATAACAAAAAAAATACTTAATTTCTTAATAATTTTGCTCTCATATTGAAGAATTCAGGAGTCAGCAATCTTGATACGACACTCTCTACGAGACGCTGCGCTATACGCTCTTTCGTTCAAAATACGCAACTGAATTCTGGCTCACTTCTTTACGAGAGGCTGTACTTTGACTAAGCTCAGTGACCACGCCAACGACTATGCTCAGTGACCTCCTGACGCCTTTATTCTGTTTTGATAAATTTGTTGCAATACGGTTGGTCTTAGCTTCAAAAACCGTAAACTGCGTAGGTTGATTATCTAGTAATAGTATCAAGGTAAACCCAACAATTCACCAAAAATTTTGGGTTTAGTTCTTCAACCCCACATCCAATTTTCTTGAACTCAATTGTGTTGAGATTTTTGCTCTAGTTAGTTTAATCTTCAACACTCCCATACCTTAAGGTGTAGGAGTGTTACTTACGCAGTTAGCTCGTCTAGAATTGAATTTATTCGTCAATCTGCCATGAATCCTTAGTTAATTC
>NZ_JADEXF010000573.1 GCF_015207245.1 Nostoc cf. edaphicum LEGE 07299 | reverse complement strand
GTCTAGTAGTGCTGTTAGATTGCTGTCATAGCGGTGAATTTTTAGAACGCAATCTCATCGAAAAAACTCTGACTGCTTTTATTTCACAGCGCGATTACTACTTTATTGCTGCTTGTAGAGGTTTTCAACAAGCTTATGCCAAAAAAAGCGAACAACACAGTATTTTTACAACAGCTTTGCTGGCTGGTTTGTCACCAGAGAACACTAACGATCGCGGACAGGTGACAGGCGATCGCCTCTTCGATATACTTACTACAGAACTCAAAGGTAGTGGACAAGAACCAATCCGCATGGGTTGGGGGCGTTCCATTACTCTAATTAACCACAACATTCAAACACAAGCTCAAACCTTTGAGGTAAAAGAAGAATGTCCCTACCAAGGTTTAAAAGCTTTTGAAGCGGAACAAAAACAGTTTTTCTTTGGACGCAAGCAGGTTGTAAGAAAGATTCTGGCAAAACTAGCACAAAAGCCCTTTGTCCCGATTATTGGCCCTTCCGGGAGTGGGAAATCTTCTGTAGTTCAGGCGGGTTTGATTCCAGAATTAGATGATAGAGTCTGGCAAATTTTACCGCAAATTAAGCCAGGATTTCAGCCTTTGCAGGAATTGAGAGCCGTTCTAAAAGTATTTTTTCCAGGGGCGAAAAAAGAAAGATTGCTTTGGGAGTTGATTACTAAAGAACCAAATCCTTTACCTGTAATTCTAAAGCATCTCACAGGTGCAGAAAAATTTTTATTGGTAGTAGATCAGTTTGAGGAATTATTTACTGTCTCTGTTGCTGAACAAAAGCAGAGATTTATTGAATTGCTGACTCAGGTAGGAGAGATAACCGATTCGCGGTTGAAAGTTGTGATTACCATGCGATCGGATTTTCTCGAATCATGTTCAGACTATCCCTCTTTAAATAAATTGATTGAAAATCAGCTAGTTTTGATGCCGCGTATCACTGGAGTTGATTTAAAAGAGACAATAACCGAACCAGCTAAACTTCAAGGTCATAGTGTTGAAGAAGGACTATTACTGAAAATTTTAGAAGATGTTGGTAAAGAACCGGGATATTTGCCGTTGATGGAGTTTGCTTTAACTAGACTCTGGGAAAAACGCGACCAACAAAAGCATCAACTCACCTTAGAACAGTATGAAAACTTCCAAGGATTGACAGGGGCGCTAAATCTTCATGCAGAAAATGTTTATCTTTACGAAGATTATCAGCAGGATTGCCCGACTCAAAAACGAAATAAACAGGAAAAGGACTGGATTGAGCAAATTTTCCTGCGATTAGTGCGAACGGGAGAGGGAGAAAAGGATACGCGACAGCGCCAAGCAAAAGCTGAACTGTTAGCCATTGCTGGTAATGAGCAAGAACAGCAGCAAGCATTGAATGAATTGCTAGATGAAGGATTGGTGAAAGGACGTTTGCTAGTTGCTGGGAAAGATGAACAAGGAAAAGCATGGATTGATTTAGCCCATGAAGCCTTAATTGAGAGTTGGGAGAGGTTTCGGGAGTGGCGACAAAAAGACCGAGATTTGCGGCGGTTAAGCGATCGGTTAGCAGATGCTTTGCGCGAGTGGTTGAATAAAGGGGAGAATGAAAAATACTTAATGCAGGGAGGATTGCTGGCAGAGGTGCGAGAAAATTGGGAAAAGCTAGAGTTTTTATTATCACCTCAAGCCAAAAATTTTTATCAACGCAGTGATGCTTATGAACAGCACCAGATCGCTACATTAGAAAAAGCACTCACTGAATTACGATTGCGAGAGAAAGCTGCCAGGGTAGAGAATTTATTGACTGTCCAACCCTTAGAGAGTCTAGTTTTGGCAATTCAAACAATCGGTGAGAATCAAGAGAAACTACCCCAGCAGATTCTTGCACCAGTTCAGAACAGTTTGAATCAAGTGACGAATAAAGCAAGAGTCTCCATTCCTTTGCATGGTCATGAGGATTATGTCAATTCTGTCGCCATCAGCGCCGATGGACAGATTATTGTCAGTGGCGGTTTTGACCGGACAGTGCGGTTGTGGAACCACCAAGGTCTTCCCTTAGCTGAACCATTCCGTGGTCATCAGGATTATGTCTCTTGTGCCACCATCAGCGCCAATGGGCAGACCATTGTCAGTGGCGATCGTGACGGCACAGTACGATTGTGGAACCGCCAAGGTCTTTCGTTAGCTGAACCATTGCGTGGTCATGAAGGTGATGTCAATTCTGTTGCCATCAGTACTGAGGGGCAAACGATTGTCAGTGGTGGTGATAATGGCACAGTACGGTTGTGGAACCGCCAAGGTCTTCCCTTAGCTGAACCATTTCGTGGACATGAGGATTATGTCTGGTCTGTCGCCATCAGCACTGATGGGCAGACCATTGTCAGTGGTGGTGATGACGGCACAGTGCAGTTGTGGAACCGCCAAGGTCTTCTCTTAGCTGAACCATTGCGTGGACATGAAGGTGATGTTTATTCTGTCGCCATTAGCGCCGATGGGCAGACAATTGTCAGTGGTGGTGATGACGGCACAGTACGGTTATGGAACCGCCAAGGTCTTCCCTTAGCTGAACCATTGCGTGGTCATGAGCATTATGTCAGGTCTGTGGCCATCAGCGCCGATGGGCAGACGATTGTCAGTGGCAGTTTTGACGGCACAGTGCGTTTGTGGCGGGGTGGTTGGCAAGGCTGGTTACAAGTCTGTTGCGACAGATTGCGTTACCATCCCATCTTCACTAATCCGCAAACAGAGGAAGCAAAAGCCGCTTGCGAAGTCTGCCGTAAATATGTTTGGAGTAAAGTAAGCGGGTAAAAACACAGCATTGCCGTGCCTCTAAGAAGGTCTGTACTCGATTCAATTGCAAACGGCTATCAAAGCAGTAAGTGTCGGTTTGCGCTGGCAGGAACTTGCTGCTTACCTGCAACCACGAACGAATACACGAACACATCCTCGCCTTCCTGGATTTGCAATATATCTATGCAACAGAAGGGATTGTAGAGGCGAAGAGGTAGTGGAAAATCCCATACAAATACACGCTATTGAATAAATAGAAAAAGCGCTAGAAGAGATTCGGATAGAAGTTTTGAATTTTCTATAGTTTCTCAAATCTAAAGAATACAAAGATGATATTACTTTAATTTTTAATAGGGAATTTACTATACATAAATAATATAATACTTCACAAGCAATCTGCATAATTTAGGTTCAATGATATGTAGTACTAACATATGTGTACTAAAAACTTTGCAGGGTAAGAACATGGCTCAAATACTATGCCTTTTACACAAAAGTTTGAGGAGTACCCTTATCAGTTGCATGACCTTGAGCTTACTGTTATTGATGCCTACAGCAGTCTTAGCTGACAATAAAAACAATGATTCTGACGACCCTCCACCTCAAACTAGAGGAACTTCAGGCGGTTCTAGGGGATGCGAGACTCAAACAGAAGCATCGTTAACTAGTATTCCAAATATCATCTTGCTTGCGCCTAATCAAAGTTACGGTCAAAGTTCGGTCAATAATCCTACATTCGCTTGGTATGTGAAAAATACTAGTTCTTTGCAAATGGAGTTCCGCCTTTATGAGTATGACAAAACTAACAAACAATCTAGGTTGGTCAAAGAGATTAAAGATGAAACTTTTAAAAGTTCTCCAGGAATTATGGTTTTATCTATAGCTAGTTTAGAATTGTCAGTTGGTCGGAGATACCTTTGGCAAGTCGAATTGGTCTGCGATGCTAATCGTCCTTCAGGTAATCCATTTGCGATCGCGGCGATGAAAGTAGTTTCAACTCCACCGGATTTGATAAAGCAGATATCCCAGAACAATGATGTTTTAATCAAAGCAAATCTGTATAACCAAGCTGATTTTTGGTACAACACTTTAAATATTGCTTTAATT
>NZ_JADEXF010000572.1 GCF_015207245.1 Nostoc cf. edaphicum LEGE 07299 | reverse complement strand
CAGCTTGGTACTCAAATCGTAATCCCCCAAAGGCCAAATACTCACCACAGAACCAGGGGGTAAAACGAGGGGGCGACTAGAAAGGCTCATTGCACAAATAGGAGTAATGGTAAGCGCCTCCATACCATCATGCATAATTGGCCCATTCGCAGAAACGGTATAACCTGTGGAACCTGTAGGAGTGGAAATAATCAATCCATCCCCGACGTATTGATCGACTACCTCACCATCGATTTCCATTTCCAGAATTGAGGTGATCATTCGGTCAGCGGAGGCGGGTTTGACACAGAATTCATTCAAAGCCAGGTAACGTTCGCTCACTGGTTCTAAATTAGATCCATGACCCTCATACACCGCAGCTTGCAACATCATCCGTCGTTGGATAGCATAGCGATCCTCAAACAGTCGATCCCAAACTTTCTCAGTATCCTGAAACTCTTCCACTGACTCAGTTAAAAACCCCAGATGACCTCCCACATTCACTCCCAGAATTGGGATACCAGCTGGGGCTAAATGTCTGGCACCAGTTAAAACAGTACCATCGCCACCGAGAACCAAAGCGAGATCGATTGGTTGACCCGCCGAAGCCAAAAAGACTGGATAGGGGTTGTCTTTCGGCCCGCTAGGCCCCATCAACACTTGGCAATCGCGGCTTTCTAGTTGTTTCGCACAGAGTTCTGCCCATTGTTTACTCCGGGCATCTCGCGCTTTATAAGCAATGATTACCTGCTTGAGTTGCACGCACAATTACCACTTCAGGAGATTAAACTGCTCCATATCGACGGTATCGCGGTTGCGATAAATGGCCAGCACGATCGCTAAACCCACCGCCGCCTCGGCTGCGGCCACGGTAATCACAAATACTGTGAAAACCTGACCCTTAATTAATGTTGAGTCGAGGAAGTTGGAAAATGCCATTAAATTCAGATTAACAGCATTGAGCAGTAATTCAATTGACATCAGCACCCGCACAGCGTTGCGGCTAGTAATTAAACCGTAAATGCCGATGCAAAATAAAGCTGCTGCTAGTAATAAAAAGTACTGGAGTTGCATGAATCTGGGTATCCCTCCTGAAAAAGCTGGCTGTTTATCTGCGATTCAGGTCGCAAATATTACTCTTTTGTTTCGCTGGTTGTTGATACTAGTTCTCTGGGGCGTTCTTGTAAAGTCAAAACAGTTTGCCCCACATTGGATCGTGTCAGTTGATCTGGCAAATACTCACGACGTGCCAAAATAATTGCTCCTACCATCGCTATCAGCAGCAAAATGGAAGCTAGTTCAAAAGGTAGTAAAAAGTCAGTGAAGAAATGTTCGCCAATCAAAACTATAGAACTTTCACCACCAGCTACAGGAGCGGTTGAGTACGCCCAAGGAGTAGCCAGCACCATCGTACTTAAAAGACCAAACAATCCTACACTGACTACACCCGTAAGTACTTTACGCACCCAAGAGTTAGGAAATGCTACAAAATTTTGCCGCTTGTTCACCAACATAATGGCAAACAAAATCAGTACGTTAACCGCCCCAACGTAAATTAGTATTTGTGCAGCTGCAACAAAATCAGCATTTAGCAACAGGTACATTCCCGCTATGCTGATGAACACACCCCCCAGCAAAAAGGCAGAATAGACGATGTTGGAGAACAGCACCACACCAATGGCTGCCCCAATCATCATCACGCCCAGTATGCCAAGTGATACTAACTGTACTCCTTCTGCTAGATTCACTGTTTTTTGTCCTTAATCATTGGTCATTGGTCATTGGTCATTGGTCATTAGTCATTAGTCATTAGTCATTGGTCAAATAACAAAGGACAAAGGACAAATGACAATGGACAAATGACATTTATTTTTCTGTTTGTTCTACCAAGTCTTCTGGACGCGCACCTGCACGTGGCGCATCTGCGGGCAGTCCATGTGGTTCGAGGACGCCTTTGGGTAGGTAAACTAGTTCGCGCAGTGGTGTCACCATTGGATCGTCTGTTACCTTATACGGCACACGACCTAGCGCCACGCTGTCATAATTCAATTCATGGCGATCGTAAGTGGAAAGCTCATATTCTTCTGTCATCGATAGACAGTTAGTGGGGCAAAATTCCACACAATTACCGCAAAAGATACAAACTCCAAAGTCAATGCTGTAGTGGTTGAGTTTTTTCTTTTTGCTGGCTTTGTCGAATTCCCAATCTACTACAGGTAGGTTAATTGGACAAACGCGAACGCAAACTTCGCAAGCGATGCACTTATCAAATTCAAAATGAATCCTACCGCGAAACCGTTCGCCAGGAATTAGTTTTTCGTAAGGGTACTGTACAGTAATTGGACGCCGCCGCATGTGGTCGAAGGTGACAGAAAGTCCCTGACCAATGTAACGCGCAGCTTGTACCGTTTCTTTGGCGTAATCACCAACTTGTTTCAGGAACTTTAGCATTGTGTTTCACTCTCTCTTTATTTGTCCCTTGTCCCTTGTCATTTGTCCTTGGTCATTAGTACAAATGACTAATGACTAATGACTAATGACTAACCCCCGAAGGCGAAGGGAAAGGCTAGTTTCAAGGCGGCGGTTAATAGGAGATTAACCAAACCAACTGGTAACAAAAACTTCCATCCTAAATCTAACAGTTGGTCAATCCGTACCCGTGGCACTGTCCAGCGCAACAGGATGGCGACAAACACTAGTAAATAGGCTTTGAACACGGTCATGGTGATACCCAAAGCCGCAGTTACTATCTGGAACACAGGATTTAATTCACTGACTCCCAGCCAACCAGCGATGAGGTTGAGGGGAATAGGAAAGTCCCAACCGCCCAGGTAGAGAATTGCTACTAGTAAGGAAGAAAGGATCAAGTTAACGTATGAACCCAGGTAGAACAGACCGAATTTCATGCCTGAGTATTCAGTCTGATAGCCTGCGACGATTTCTTCTTCCGCTTCGGGTAAGTCAAAGGGTAATCGTTCGCATTCAGCGAGGGCGGCTATCCAAAATATCAGAAAACCTATTGGTTGTCGCCAAATGTTCCAACCCAGAATGCCGTAGCCAGATTGTTGATTGACAATATCAACGGTGTCGAGGCTATTAGACATCATAGCGATCGCTAATACCGCCAGCGCCAAAGGAATTTCATAACTAATAGATTGCGCTGCTGCCCGCAACCCCCCTAAGAGGGAGTATTTGTTATTAGATGCATAGCCAGCCATTAGCAAGCCAATGGGTTGAATGCTTGACAAGGCAATCCACAAGAATACGCCCATGCCCACATTGCTAATTACGATATTCTGTCCAAAGGGCACAATCAGGAACGACAGAAACACCGGAATTACAACAATAATGGGGCCGAGGGTAAACAGCCAGGGGTCAGACTTGGCTGGTACTATATCTTCTTTAAATACCAGCTTCAGACCATCCGCTACAGGCACCAGCAACCCAAAAGGCCCCTGGTATTCTGGCCCAATTCGCTGCTGTGCAGAGGCAGAAATTTTCCGTTCTAGCCAAGTAGCAACTAATACCCCCACTGTTGCCCCAATCAGCATCAGTATCATTGGCAGCGGCATCCAAATCGCTTTGGCTGTTCCTGCTGGTATACCTAAATCCCGGAGGGATTCAATAAAAGTTCCTTGGAGGTCAATTCCTGAATTCATGTTTCCGCTCTTTAAGACATCGAGTCATAGTGAGTTACAACTATTAGTTCAATTAATACCTGTAAATTCACCCATTTTTAATTTTTGCTGTGATGACGCCCGATTGAAAATTTGTTGCCAATTCCCATGCCTAGTATATCGTTGGATGGTTTGACCACCCTGAAGCGAGATAAGAACTTCTACTTATGGTTGGCATTGAGATTGGCTATTGAGGAGACGGGGATGGGGAGCAGGGGAGCAAGGG
>NZ_JADEXF010000571.1 GCF_015207245.1 Nostoc cf. edaphicum LEGE 07299 | reverse complement strand
AGGTAATTGAAAAATAATGCGGCGTCTGTGACGTAAAACTGTTCCTTCTTCCTCTAACTGCTGTAAGAGCCGCGTAACTGTTACTCGCGTAGTATTTAACACTTCAGCAATATCTTGATGGGTAACATTTAAATCAATTAGCTTCCCCTTATCTACGTCACGGCCAAATTTTTCACTTAACCAGACTAAAAACTGCCATAAGCGTAGCGAAATTGGTTTTCGATGCACAATGCTTAGTAGATCCTCTGCTTGTTGAATATGAGACAACAAAGCATTAATATCCTGATGCCACAAATGAGGTGGCACAATGCTTACTTCCACGCCCGTGAGACATTCAATCTGATAGGGCTTAACTCTAGACAAAGGATAGCCAATCAGATCCCCTAGTCCCCAATAACCGAGAGTGATGAATGTTCCATCTTCACTCCATGTTAAGGTACGAACTGCACCGTATTCAATGCGCCAGAGTACGTCATTTTGAGGTGGAATTACTTCCCGGCGGGTAAATATCTGCTGGGGTAATTGTGTGCTGAAAGCACAGCTATTTGACACGGCAGAAGAATTTGAAGTAGGACTTGGGGAATACATCATTAACCGTAATTACACAATTATCAGGGAATCTCGCTATTGACAATGATTAAGAAACTCTAATAATTTGTATCAAAATTTACCTATATATCGAAAAGTCTATTCTTCTCAATCAGAGCTAGAGACTAACTAAAAATCTTCTGATGTAACAACTTTTGCTTAAGGTATCTATCAGTGAGATGGCTCAAAATTTTTAGTTGTTTATCCGCTACTTTAATTGTGTAAGTTTAAGAATAGGTAAGCTTTTAGTAAAATATTGAATTAACTTATTTTAAGTATTTGGTATTTTCTGAAGACGAAGTAAGTATGTCGGCGCAAATAATTATGAAGATGGTAGGGTGGAATGGCGCTTACTAACTCGCTGGATTTAGATCCCCGACTTCTTGCAGATACCTGAAGGGTAGAAGTCGGGGATTTGGGCAGCATATCAATTAGGAGCGTTGACCGGTAACAATATATGCTACCCTTTGACCGATATTCGTAGCGTGATCTGCCATACGTTCCAGACAACGAATTGCCAGTGCTAGCAGTATAATTGGCTCGACTACACCAGACACATCTCGTTGTTGGGCTAAAGTCTGATAAACGCGATCGTAGGCATCATCTACAGTATCATCCAGATGTTTTAAACGGCGTCCACTTGCTTCATCGAAATCCCCCAAAGCCTTTAAACTAGTTGCTAGCATCGCCTGCGCGTGAAGAGACATAGCTTCAATGTCGGGCATTGACGTATGAGGCGCGTAAGGAAAAATTTTAATTGCAATTTCAGCTAAATCCTCAGCATAATCGCCAATCCGCTCTAAATCTCGCACCAGCTGCATAAAGGCACTCAAGCAGCGCAAATCGGGAGCCGTAGGCGCTTGTAGCGTCATAATCGCCGTACAGTCTGATTCGATTTGACGATAAAAGCGATCGATCTTTTTATCTAATCGGGGGAGTTCCTCAGCTGCTGTTAAGTTACGAGCAAATAACGCTTGGTGGCTGAGGCGAAATGATTGTTCTACCAAGGCACCCATGCGTAATACATCCCGTTCTAAGCGCCTAATGGCGCGTGCGAGTTGTGGTCTTTGAGGATTGGGAGTATAATCGACGGCTTTCACACTTGTTGTCTCAAAGGTGAAGATATTACTAACTATAGTCTTGGCTTAGGGAGTTTGCCATAACTTCGGGAAATTGGAGTTGCATCCACGCACCACCAGTTTCTGGATGGTTCATCGCTTTGATTGAACCACCGTGGGCAATTAGAATTTGCTCAACGATCGCTAATCCTAATCCATTGCCAACGATCGCTCCTATAGAATTACTATCTTGGGGGGAATGAGTTCGCGCTTTATCTCCTCGATAAAATCGCTCAAAAACGTGGGGTAAATCTGCTTCAGAAAAGCCGACTCCAGAATCAATAAGATTTATTTCCAAGATTGAAGAAACAGGATCGTTATCCTTTGTTGATAAGATTTTCGCTTCAACATGAATGCTTGTACCAGGAGGACTGTACTTGATGCTGTTGTCTAGCAAATTCAGAAAAACCTGATAAATCCGGGCTTTATCTGCCTTAATCCACAGATTTTCTGGCCCAGAATAAGAAAAAGACAGATGTTGGCGCTGTGCCAAGGGTTCTAGTGTTTCCCAAACAGATGTAATGAGCGATCGCAATTCTACAGCTTTAGCTTGCAATTGCATATTTGGGTTTGCTTCCATTTGGGTAAGGTCTAACCAGCTTTGCACTAAGTTAATTAGTCGATCAACTTCTTGCATGAGGCGGTTAACCCAGCGATTTAAAGGCGGTTCCAAGCGATTTTGTAAAGTTTCTACAACCAAGCGAATCGAAGTTAGCGGTGTTCTGAGTTCGTGTGCAAGATCGGAAAAATAGCGATCGCGTACTTGATTTATATCTAATAGGGGTTGACGATTTTCTAAAAATACTCCTACTTGTCCATTGGGTAAAGGTAAGCTAGAAGCCCGCAAAGCCAGAGATTTGATTGTTGCCATCTCTGCCGCATCATCACAAGATGGATGAAATATCCATTCTCCCGTTTGTGGTTTTTGGCGATCGCGAGTTTGCTCAATTAAATGGTCGAGTTCATAAGACCTGACCAACTCCAATAACAAGCGCACTTGTTCTGGGTGCCACCTTTGCAGATACGAAATTTCCTGCGCCTGTCGATTGCACCACAGCAGTTGATTTTCCTCATCCACCTGCAAATATCCCACTGGAGCAAAATCTAGCAGGTCTTGATAAGTTTGCAACGACTGCTGCAAATCTTGTCGCTGCTGTTTCACCATCGCTATTTCTTGCCGCAACCCAGGAATCAGCAACAGTCCCATCTTGTAAGAATGCGAGGTTAACGGTCGGAGTAAGCGCCCCAGGTAGCGGTTAAGTTGAACCTGTTGCCAAACCCAAAACCCAATGCCTACCGCTAAACCCAGAAAAAATCCCAATAAAAGCATTTGAGTTGTTAGTTTCTTGGTGACTACTAAAAACTAACAACTATCCCAACTAATTATCCAAACCTATAGCCAAAACCTCTTACAGTCACAATATATTCGGGATGACTGGGGTCTTGCTCTAATTTTTCGCGCAACCAGCGAATGTGAACGTCTACGGTTTTACTATCGCCCACGAAATCCGGCCCCCAAACCTGATCGAGCAATTGTTCCCGTGACCATACCCGGCGGGTGTAACTCATAAACAATTCCAGCAAGCGGAACTCTTTGGGAGAAAGACTCACTTCTTGACCGCGAACTAGCACGCGACATTCTTGGGGATTTAAGGAGACATCCTTAAATTTTAATACTGGTATTGGTGGTAAATTACTTAGGCGTTGGCGGCGGAGTAAAGCGCGACAACGAGCTACTAACTCGCGCATACTAAAGGGTTTGGTCAGGTAGTCATCTGCACCCACCTCTAACCCCAAAACACGGTCAGTTTCACTACCCTTAGCACTGAGCATTAAAATAGGTACTGGGTTGCCTTGATGACGCAGCAAACGGCAAATATCTAGCCCATTGATTTGCGGTAGCATCAAATCAAGAATGACCAGATCGAAGGGAAGTTCCCCTGAATTGGTTTCAAAACTTTTGAGATATTCTATAGCAGACCGCCCATCGGGAGCAGTTATCACCCCGTAACCTTCTTCTTCCAGAGCTACAGCTAGCATTTCCTGGATTAATTCTTCATCTTCTACTACTAGAATACGGCTGGTTTGTCCAATGTCCGTTCTGGCAGAATATTTGGTCGATTCACTGGTATACATTGATATCACAAAAGTCTACGACTGTGCTTGTATCAATTAGGA